>JAJSZP010000031.1 GCA_030262775.1 Deltaproteobacteria bacterium
TGTTGCAACGCTCTTAGGTTTAGCAGCATAGCAAAACATCCCCTCTCTAATTACAGTAGGGGTGTCCATCCACCCGGTTTTGGGCGGAGTAAAATTTGTCCTTGCAATTAATTCATCTGGTTTTAAATCTGCCATTACAACTCCTTTTCCACTGGGAGTCCAGCTCCTATCATTTTTTCCCTAAAATCATCTTCATACTCTGCATATGTATGAACCTTAACTTTTGGATTCCAGGGATTTATGTGCCTGTGAGCCCTTGTGTTACAACGGACATTTCTAGTCGGACTCAGGAATACTCCACCTAAATGCATTAGTTTACTAAAAGGAAAATATGCCAGCAGAACACTGACAAAAAATACATGAACATAAAAGATAGCGCCAATACCATCCGGAATGTGAGGACGAAGCGTTACCACACCCATTGTCAGCTCTTTAACGCCAACGATATCCACCTTTGTAAAATATCGCATCATAATTCCGGATACGGCAATGCCGATAATGAGAAATAAGGGGAAAAAGTCTGCGGCAAGTGAAAAATATCTTACTTGTGAAATTAATATTCTCCTTAGAAGCAAAAACATTGCCGCTGCCAAAAGAACTACTCCAGAAATCATGACACCAGGTAGCCCGATCTGTAAGAACCCGTCAATCTTATCAAGAATTTGAAAACACACGGGAACTGGCTCAAGGAAAAAGCGCAGATGTCTTACCAGTACTACAAGAAACGAATAGTGAAAAACCAGCGAAAACAACCACAGCCACTTTTCCCATACATAAGAAATCGTCGGCCCCTCGTTTATTTTGCATGTTGTATTCCTGAATAAGGAACGGAACAACAATATTTCCAGGATCATCCTTATAATAACACCACCAGTTGAAAACGGATTATCAATCCTGCTGGGTTTGATCCATGGAAGCGATTCTTGCTGGCCGCATGTTGTGGGAATAGCAAATGGAACCGGAGAACGCGCCCAGTCTTTGACCCGTATCACAAATCCCACAATAAATGTAATCAAGGCCAGGTAGGGAAGAATAATCCCGAATAGCCACTGAAGCCCTGCTGCTTCAACTCCCGCATAGGCAACCAAAAAAAGAGCAATAACTGCTATGAGGGGATACAAATACTTTTCATTCATTAACATTACCTCGCTCTATGGCTTCACGGCAACTTTTTACTTGCTGCCTGAAGCCTCAATAGTAATATTTGAATCTTCAGAGACTCGGTCCATCTGCCGGAATCTCTGTTAACAAACCCGCCCTCTCAAATGCTCGAAAGGTTCTGTTTCTCTCCTCGTTTGCCTTTATATCATAAACTTTTTCTCTGCATTTTAGATAAATATCAAAGGCAATCAAAGTTAATTCATCTATCTTTGATTCAAAATACAATAACTCTTTTGAAATATCTTTATCCAAGAGTTCTTTTTTCAAACTTCCTCTTATAGCTTTTTTTAATAAAAAAATAAAACCGATTGACTGTGAAGAGGATAAAATGGGCTGTACAGCTCTGACCCTTAAAATAGGATCAAGATGAGATGTTATGGTTTCATAATCCATCTCATTAAGGAGTTCATCGAAAAGCGGCCCTAAATTTACAGAAAGGGTATTGCCGACCGGATTAGCAAAAGGATCTTTCTGTCTCTTCATAAATATAGAGGTGTCGGCAGGATAGGTATCAATAGCTGAAGACAGCCATTTTTTTACAATAGCATCTTTATTTTGCTTTAACAAGTTGTCCAAATTCATAACTGTCCCGTCTCCCATATTCTATTTCCAAATAAAAAAATGTGACATCTGAACTAATTGATAACGATAGTTAAATTAAGAATTAAGCAAGAAAACAAATGCTAAGACAAATAAATCAAGCTTTTAAACAAAGCTATATAATCAAATTAGAAATTTTTGTCAAGAATAAAAAATAATACCAGATTAATTTTTAAGGGCGTTTAAATACCACATTTTTCTAAATAAATTTAAACGGTTAGCGCTAAAAAGCATTTGCATCCCAATCTGCTGATTTTATTAAAAAAATACCAATCATTGCAACATCCTTCTTTTATGCTAAATAAGGTTGTAAAGTTAATCTTTTTATGTTTTTAGATTTTTTGTCAAAAATAAACGAATTAGTGCCTATCGGTAATATTTGGAGGTCATATGCCTTATTTTAAGAACAGTTTTGGAACAAAATCCATTTTAAACACTTCAGATGATCAACTTGGTTATTTCAGTCTCAGCAAACTGGCAGATTCAGGTTTTAGCGGAATTGACCGATTGCCTTTTAGCATAAAAATCCTGCTTGAAAACCTTGTTAGAAATGAAGATGGCAATATTATAACAACAATTGATATAGAAAATATGGCAGGATGGAATGCTGATGCCCCGGTATATCATGAAGTGCCTTTTATGCCTGCCCGCATACTTTTGCAGGATTTTACCGGAGTCCCCTCTTTGGTGGACATGGCAGGTATGCGTGAAGCTGCAAAACGTCTGCATATAAATCCAATAAAGATAAATCCTCATATTCCTGTTGAGCTGGTCATAGACCATTCGGTTCAGGTTGATTCTTTCGGATCCAAAGAATCTTTTGAATATAATGTTGAAAAAGAATTCAAGCGCAATTTTGAGCGATACACCTTTTTGCGATGGGGCCAGAAAAATTTCGAAAATTTAAGCGTCGTACCTCCAGCCACGGGTATAATACACCAGATAAACCTGGAATATCTTGCAAGAGTCATATTTGTCAAAAATAATGACGGACAGAGAATGGCTTTTCCTGACACACTTGTCGGACTTGATTCACATACAACCATGATCAATGGAATCGGTGTAGTCGGCTGGGGCGTCGGAGGTATAGAGGCGGAAGCCGTTATGCTGGGCAGTCCATATTACCTGCTTACACCACAAGTGACAGGTTTTAAATTAACCGGCAAACTACCTGAAGGGACAACAGCCACGGATCTGGTGCTCACTATAACTGAGTTGCTGCGAAAAAAAGGAGTGGTTGGAAAATTCGTCGAATTCTTCGGACCCGGCATTAATGCCTTAAGCCTGGAAGATCGTGCTACGATAGCAAATATGGCTCCTGAATACGGCGCAACAATGGGTTTTTTCCCTGTGGATGATGAAACAATAAAGTACCTTCGCTTAACCGGTCGCTCTGAAAAAGTTATTACCCTGATAGAAAGCTATTGTAAAGAACAGGGGCTTTTCAGAACAGAAACAACGGAAAATTCGCTTTTTAACGACACAATCCATCTTGACATGAGCGACATAGAGCCGAGCATGGCAGGCCCAAGACGTCCACAAGAAAGAATTCCTCTCTCTAAAATTAAAAAGACTTTTTTAAATGACTTTAAGGAGGCATCTTCAACTGACGGATCATCTAATGAAATTGATGTAGATATGCATGGTGAAAAATTTAAGCTCAACAACGGATCAGTTGTAATTGCATCAATCACAAGCTGTACCAATACATCAAATCCAAATGTTCTGATTGGCGCGGGACTACTGGCCAAAAAAGCCGTTGAACGGGGACTATCGGTAAAACCATGGGTCAAAACCAGTTTTGCTCCGGGATCAAAAGCTGCAATCAATTATCTAAAAACAGCAGAGCTTATGCCGTATCTTGAGGCTTTAAAGTTCCATCTTGTGGCATATGGGTGTGCTACCTGTATTGGAAACAGCGGCCCTCTGCCAAAGGCGGTAGCTGATGCAGTAAAAGACCACGATCTTGTGGCAGTATCTGTTGTCAGCGGCAACCGCAATTTTGAAGGAAGAATTTCTCCTCTTACCAAAGCCAATTTTCTTGCTTCACCACCATTAGTTATTGCTTTTGCTATTTCCGGAAAAATTACCATTGATTTTGACAAGGAACCAATTGCATTGGATAATAACGACAAGCCCGTATATCTTCGCGAAATCTGGCCATCCACAAAAGAAATCAAAAACACTATGAAAAGAGTTATACGTCCTGAAATGTATAAAAAAGCTTATAAAAATGCGTTTGAAGGATCAAATCAATGGAGAACTCTTCCTGTTCCTGAAGGAACTCTTTTTAATTGGGACTCAAAATCCACATACATCAAAGAACCCCCTTTTTTAAAAGACATAAACAAAACAATTCCTGAACTTCAGGATATAAAAGGAGCCAGGATCCTGGCATTGTTAGGCGATAGTATAACAACCGATCACATATCACCCGCAGGCGCAATCCCGGTTGACAGTCCGGCTGGGGCATATCTTATCGACAGGGGATTAACCCCCTCTGAATTTAATTCGTTTGGTTCACGCCGCGGGAACCATGAAGTAATGCTGAGAGGAACATTTGGAAACATCCGCTTAAAAAACAAACTTGTGCCTGGCATTGACGGCGGCTGGACGGTTTTTTTGCCAGACAAACAAAAAATGACAATATATGCAGCGGCAATGCAATATCAGAAAGAAGCTACGCCATTGATAGTAATTGCAGGTAAAAATTACGGTACCGGCAGTTCACGCGACTGGGCCGCCAAGGGAACATATCTCATGGGTATTAAGGCAGTAATTGCTGAAAGTTTTGAACGCATACACAGAAGCAATTTAATATGCATGGGAATACTGCCTCTTCAGTTCAAACAAGGTGAAAACCATAAATCCCTGGGCCTGGATGGGACAGAGATTTATGAAGTAGCTGGAATAGAAAATAAATTTCAACCTTTGAAAGAACTCACTGTTTTTACTCAAGGAAAAGATGGCAAAAAAACCGAATTCCGGGTTATTGCAAGAATTGATTCTCCAATAGAACTCAGTTACTACAGGCATGGTGGAATACTGGCTTACGTTCTGCGCAATATGAGCGACAATTACCAGAAATTTACAAACTCATTTTTATGTTAGGAACGTGGACGAAATAATTTTTCAACAACTTGCTGGCGCCTGCACCTCCTTTTCAGCTATGGCATTTTGGGATGGGATGGTGTTTGCTGTCAGAAATCTATGCTGTTTGGGGTTCTTGGAAATGGAATTACATCTCTGATGTTGCTTGTGCCCGTCATTAACATTATTAACCGCTCGAACCCAAGACCAAAACCGCTGTGAGGAACAGTTCCGAACTTTCGGGAATCCAAATACCACCAGTAGTCCTTTTTTGACAGCCCCATTTTTTTCATACGCTCCTCAAGTATTGACAGGCGTTCTTCCCTCTGGCTTCCGCCTATTAATTCACCTATGCGCGGCACAAGAACATCCATAGCCGCTACGGTCTTGTTATCATCATTCAGCCTCATATAAAAAGGTTTGATGTTTTTGGGGTAATTATAGATAACTACAGGTTTTTTAAAAAAATCTTCGGTCAGATAGCGTTCGTGTTCTGTCTGAAGATCTTTTCCAAAACTTATATCAAACCTGAAATTTTTTCCGGATTTTCTTAAAATTTCTACGGCTTCTTCATAAAGTATTCTTTTAAATTCAGACTGAGCAATATTTTCCAGGGTAGATTTTAAATTTTTATCAACAAACCTTGTAAAAAGCTTCAGATCATCAGCGCATTCCTCTAATACATATGCAGTAAGAGATTTTATCATTTCCTCTGCAAGATCAATGTCTTCACAAAGGTCACAGAAGGCCATCTCAGGCTCGACCATCCAGAATTCGGAAACGTGTCTCCTTGTGTTTGAGTTTTCTGCCCTGAATGTTGGGCCGAATGTATAAACATCACCCAGCGCTAAAGCAAACATTTCAGCGGAGAGCTGTCCTGAAACCGTAAGGTTTGTCTCTGTTCCAAAAAAGTCCCTGGAATAGTCAATTTTTTCACCTTTTTCCGGGGGGTTTTCAAAATCAATTGTAGTTACCTTAAACAGTTCTCCGGCGCCCTCACAATCAGAGCCGGTTATTATTGGAGAATGAATATGTCGAAAATCTCTTTCTCTGAAAAATTTGTGAATAGCAAATGATAGTTCCGATCTTATACGAAAAACAGCACCATATTTGTTGGTTCTGGGCCTTAAATGGGCTATTGTTCTTAAAAATTCGTCTGTATGACGTTTTTTCTGCAAAGGGTATGAGTCTGGAGCCAGGCTTATTACCTCTAATGCTTTTGCATTCATTTCCCATTGTTGGCCCTTTCCCTGTGACTCAATCAGGTTGCCGAAAACCGCTACAGCGGATCCGGTTGTAAGTTTTTTTATATCCTCATAATTTTCTAAAGATTCATCGGCAATAATCTGTAAATTTTCAAGACAGGATCCGTCATTTATTTCTATAAACAAAAAATTACTTGAATTGCGTCTGGTTCTTACCCACCCTTTTGCAATAATATTATCCTGGGGCGTTTCTGATTTTAAAAGGCTGATAATTTTTATTCGGTTCATAGGATTTCCTGTTATAGTTTTACAGATATATAATACCCCTGCTCTCCTCGCTGCAAAAGTATAACCACGGATGTTTTGTGGCGGTATTTTACAATAGCTCCCTCAAAGTCTTTTAAATTTTTAACATTAATTTCATCTATCTGTCGAATTACATCCCCGGGCCTGACCCCTGTTTGATATAAATAGGATTGACGGTGAATTTTTGTAATAATAACTCCTTGTTTTGCTATTGTTTTATAAGAAAAACGCTTTCTTGATGATATGTTTTCCGTTCTTATGCCCATAAGTTGATATGCCAGTTCTCCAGCCAAATCTAATGGAAACACAGAAGCAATCACCGAAACATTTAATGCTTTGCCGTTTCGCCATAAATTAATTTTTATTGTATCTCCGGCAGAAAAGTCTCTTAAAGCTGTCTTGTAATCATTGTTGGAGAGAATTTTTTTGCTCCCAATTGAAACAATTATATCGCCGTCATGCATGCCCGCTTTGTGTGAAGGGCTGTTCTTTACAATTTTTTTAATCATAACTCCCTTGCTGCCCGGGACTTTCAGATATTGCGCAAGCCTTTTATCAAGGTTCTGGATTGCAAGGCCTATCCATGGTTGTATAACCTCGCCATATTGTATAAGATCAGATATAATTCTTTTTGCTTTATTTATGGGTATGGCGAAACCTATTCCCTGAGCCTTCGCATAGATAGCTGTATTTATTCCTATTAACTCGCCGTTTATGTTGAGAAGCGGTCCTCCGCTGTTGCCCGGATTGATTGATGCATCAATCTGAATAAAGTCATGAAAAACTCTGTTTTTTGTCCTGATACTGCGGTTTTTAGCGCTTATGACTCCGGTTGTGACGGTGTTGGAAAAGCCGAACGGATTGCCTATGGCAATAACTGTTTCTCCTATCATTATATCTTTGGAACTACCCATCTCAATCGCAGGAAGAGAGTTTTTTGAGGTTATTCGTAATACAGCAAGGTCAGAGTCAGGATCAGCCCCTACAATCGTGGCTGTGAACTCTCGTTCGTCTTTTAAGGTTACAGTAATTTTCCCTGTTTTTATAATTACATGTGCATTGGTTAAAATAAAACCTCTTTTTCCATCAATAATTACACCAGAACCAAGGCTGGCTCTTTTTTGCTGCCTTTCAAGTCCCGGGTCAAAAAAGTCCTTGAAAAACGAGTCAAAAAAAGGATCTAGCCCAAACCCTGAAAAAGGGTTAATTCGTTTGCGGACTTCGGATTCCGAGCTTATATTAACTACAGCAGGGCTTACCCTTCGAACGGCCTTTACAACCTCGCTTTCACGTTTATTTTCAACGCAAAGGCAGTTGAGTGGTGCAAAAAATACCACATTTATTATAATAAAAAATGAGATTATCCATTTAATAAGTTTTTTGTTGCTTTGAGTTATCAGGTTTGTCATCGTCATAATTTTTTAGAGTTCATATCGTTAATAATTTATCAGAGATATAAATTTATATCATGAACATTAAATCTATTCAAGACATCCTGCCGCTGGTTGAGAGACCAAGCCGTTATTTAGGCACGGAAATAAATTGTATAAAAAAAGATGAAAACAAAGTAAAGCTTAGTATTGTTCTTGTTTTTCCGGATCTTTACGAAATAGGAACATCTCATTTAGGGCTGACTATACTTTATTATATATTAAATAGTCATGAAGAAATTGCTGCGGAAAGGGTTTTTGTTCCAGGCGCAGATATGGAGGCATATCTTAGGTCATCCAATACCCCATTAATGTCCCTGGAGTCTAAAAAACCTCTTAAAGAGTTTGATATTATCGGATTCAGTCTCCTTTATGAACTGAATTATACTAATGTTCTTAACATTCTGGACCTTGCAAAAATTCCGTTTTTTTCTTCGCAAAGAGATAGTTCACATCCTCTAATAATTGCAGGTGGTCCTTGTGCCTGTAACCCTGAGCCTGTTGCCGACTTTTTTGATGCCATTGTTATAGGAGACGGTGAAAACGTAATAATGGAAATGTCTTGTTCCTGGCTTAAATGGAAAGAGAATCACCGTGGAGAAAAAGAAGTCCTTTATAAAATCTGGTCAGATATACAGGGTGTTTATATACCGGCTTTTTTTGAACCGAAATTTGATGAATCAGGTTTTCAGATTCTTTTGCCCAGATTTTCGAAATACCAAAAAATCAAAAAAGCTATAGTAGCTGATCTTGATAAAGCCCCTTTTCCTGATGCCCCGATCCTGCCCTATGGCAAGCCCATACACGATCGGCTTCGTCTTGAAGTATCCAGAGGATGCACAAGGGGTTGCAGATTTTGTCAGGCAGGGATGATATACCGTCCGGTACGTGAAAGGTCTGTCAATACAATCCTGACTTTATTGAACAAATCAATAACAGCTACGGGTTACGAGGATATTTCTTTGTTATCATTAAGCATTGGAGATTATATCTGTATAACCCCCCTGATGGAACAGCTTATGACTTTGTGCGAGCCAGGAAATATAGCTGTTTCATTTCCTTCTCTACGGGCAGGAACATTGACGCCGGAGCTCATGCAACATATTAAGCGAGTCAGAAAAACAGGTTTTACCATAGCTCCCGAAGCTGGCAGCCAAAGGCTTCGCGATGTTATTAATAAGAATATTAGAAAGAAAGATATAATTGATACAGTGAAAAACGCCTATGATTTGGGTTGGCAGGTTATAAAGCTTTATTTTATGGTTGGTCTTCCAACGGAGACAAGTGAAGATCTTAAATCAATTGTGAATCTTGTAAAAGAACTTAGAAGGATTAATACTGGCAAAGGGCGGCGCAAAAATAAATTAACCGTTAGTTTTACAACCTTTATTCCAAAGCCCCACACTCCCTTTCAGTGGGTGCCACAGATTTCTTTAGCTGAATCAAAGGACAGGATTGGCTGGCTGCAAAACAATCTTAAAATGTCCGGTATTAATTTTAAATGGCAAAACCCGAAGGTTAGTTTGCTTGAGGGACTTTGGGCGCGTGGCGACAGACAGCTTTCACAATTACTGATTGCTGCGCACAAAAAGGGTTGCAAGTTAGATGGCTGGAGTGATTGCTTTAGATATAGCTTGTGGCAAGAGGCTGTTTATGATGAGGGGGTGGATATAGATTTTTATACAACCAGATCAAGAAATACAGACGAGCCGCTGCCATGGAACCACATTGATGTCGGGATTGAAAAAAAATATTTAATAGAAGAATGGAAAAAAGCAACAAGGGGCGAACTTACTCCGGACTGTCGTACGGGTAATTGTAACGCGTGCGGAGTATGCGATTTTAATGTTATAGAACCAAAAGTGTTTGAAATGCCTGCTGAAAAGTCAGCATTTGACATTGGCAGTGGTTTGTTAACCCCTGATAATATCAAGCCGGTTACAAAAGGTGCGTTATTAAAAACACTCAAAATTGCTTTTTCAAAACTTGATCAGGCTAAATATTTTGGACATCTTGAAATGGTTAATATCTTTTTGCGGGCTATAAGGCGTGCCGGGATACCAATCAAGTTTTCAGAAGGATTTCATCCTAAACCAAAAATTTCTTTTGAAGATACTTTGCCTATAGGCCTGGAAAGTTTAAAAGAATATTTTTATCTGGTTGTTCCGGAGAATTTTAAACCACAGTCGATAACAGAAAGTTTAAATAAGCGCCTTCCGGAAGGTCTTTCTGTTCAAGACTGTCAAATTGTTTCAACCAAAAGGGTCCATAATAATGAGAAAAAATATAATTATCTTGTTACAATAAAAGAAGATTTTTTTAATAACAAAAAGCTGGAAAAATTTTTACAAAGCCCTGAGTTCATCGTTTCTCGTATTGACAGAAAAGGGAGGTTGAAAAAGATAGACTTAAAGTATATGGTTTTAGACATAGAGTTGCTTAAGCCAGACAAATTACAGATAACAATTAGGTCAGAATCAGGTAAGACAGTAAGGCCTTTAGAGGTAATTAAAGAAATTTTCAGGCTGACCGATGAAAAAGCAAAAAAAGCAAGGTTTATTAAAACCTAAGTCGAGTAAAAAGGTCGTTCAATTTAGATAAATATATTAAGAAATCAAAATACATGCATAAAAAGCTAATCATAAATGTTACAAAACATGAAACCAGGGTCGCTCTTCTCGAAGATGGAACAATTGTAGAAATTTTTATTGAGAGAGGAGACGATTCCGATATAGCGGGAAATATATATAAAGGAAGGGTGCATAGAGTTCTGCCGGGTATGCAGGCAGCCTTTGTTGATATTGGTTTAAATCAGGCAGCTTTTATATATGTTGATGATGTAATTTGCAATGATTCGAAAGAATTCGAACAAATTTTTATTAAAAACAGTGAGGTTGACCCTGAAATTTTTGACACAGGCACCGCAAATCATACCTCATCTCCTATAGAGCGGGATAACCGTCGTATTGATGAGCTTATTACTGAAGGCAGGGAGATCATGGTTCAGGTTGCCAAGTCTCCAATTGGAACAAAGGGACCAAGAGTAACTAATTATATTTCGCTTCCAGGCCGTTTCCTTGTTCTTTTGCCGACATCTGATCATATTGGTATATCCAGGTGTATAGAAAGCGAATCCGAACGAGAACGTCTAAAAAATATAGTTCTGTCCTTAAGAAAAGAACCTTATGGCTATATTGTGAGGACGGTTAGCGATGGCATATATGAAGAGAAGCTCGCAAAAGAAATGAGTTTTCTTAACAATTTGTGGGAAAGCATTCAGAGAAGATACAAGTCAGCATCAGCGCCCTTTCTTTTACACCAGGAGCTTACCGTTAGCCTGCGAGCTGTCCGGGATCTTTTGACCAACGAAGCAGAAAAATTAATTATTGATTCTCGTTCAGGTTTTGAATCAATTCTTTCTTTTTTCGACACATTCATGCCAGGCATGAAGGATTCTGTTGAGCTATATGAAGGTTCTGAGCCAATTTTTGATGCTTATAATTTAGAAGGCGATATATTACGCGCATTAAGAAGAAAGGTGTGGCTTAAATCAGGTGGCTATATTGTGATTGAACAGACGGAAGCCCTTGTAGCTATAGATGTAAACACCGGTCGATATGTTGGCAAGCATAATCTTGAGGAAACAATTTTAAAGACAAATTTAGAGGCCGTTAAAGAGATAGCATATCAAATACGCCTTAGAGATATAGGCGGTATAATTATAATAGATTTTATTGATGTTGAAAAAAAATCAAATCAAGAAAAAATATTTAATGCCCTTAAAAAGGCGCTAACAAAAGATAGAAGCAAGAGCCATATTCTTCCGATGTCAGAGATGGGTTTGATACAGATGACCCGCAAACGGACTAGACAGCCGCTGACAAGGATGCTTTGCGAACCTTGTTTTTATTGCGACGGAGAGGGTTTCCTTATATCCAGACGAACAATTTGTTATAATATATACAGGGAGATACTCCGAGACGCATCCAATATGGTTGGGGTTAAACTGACTTTAAGGGTAAACTCCAAAATTGCCGATCTTCTTCTCGGCGAAGAAAGTCATATAATAACCTCCTTAGAACAAATTCTCGGCCAACGGATTGTGATATACCCTAATCCTCAGTTTCATATGGAAGAATTTGATATTTTTGAAGTTCTCAAAGAATAGCAGTAATTTTCGGGTTAATTTTGGAGCTTGACAATATAAACATATTGTGTTCTTTTTAAAGCTTTATGTATTTGAGTTGCGGCTATTAAAAATCGCAATTATTCTTGACCGAGCCCTAAGTTGAGCGATTTTTTGCGAGTAAATGTGCCAAGATCTTGATGCCGCAACATTTGCGAAAAGCGCACTCGTACCAATGGATATGTCAAGACTTTTCGCAAGTCCTTGATGCGCAAGAGATTGGTGCAAGTCGAGTAAAAAATTGTTCAATTTAGGTATTTTCTTAATATATTATGAGAGTTATTTTTTGGAGAACTTAGAAAATGTTCATTTTGATTAAACCACTTTTTTAAATTATGTTAACTATTTGGGTGGATAGGCTGAAGGCCGAAGACTGTTAGGAAAAAGCGCATTTTGAAGCCATGTTTGGTGCAGGAATCAGATGTTTCCGCTAAAGTACGGCAATCGTGCTTTTCTGAGGTTCCTTCAGCCTAAGCAGCTTCAGTCTGACTATCTGGTCACAAATTATGTTTTGGCCGGTTGTTGCTGACATCATGTTGTGCCGGGCATGAAGTGATGTTTTACATAGGCCTCAAAGGATTGAATTATGAAAAGAACTTATCAGCCAAGCAGAATTAAGCGAGCCAGAACACATGGATTCTTGAAAAGGATGGCAACAAAACAGGGAAGAAGAATTATTAACAGGCGGAGAGCAAAAGGGAGAAAGAGTTTAGCTGTTTAAAAGCAGTTCTTAAAAATCGAAGGACGGCAAAGTAAAAACTTTTCTGCCGGCAAGCAGGTACAGAGGGTATATATTTTTTGAGCTTTTTTCCCTTTACAAGGGCAGATAGAATTTTAAAACATTCCGATTTTCTAAGAATATCAAGATGTGGAATCAAACTTCAGAACAGACATTTTGTTGTTTTATTCTGTCCGAGCGGGTTTAAGAGAACACGATTGGGTGTTACTGTATCCAAAAAGGTTGGGAACTCTGTCGAACGTAACAGGATCAAACGTATTTTTCGTGAATATTTTCGGTTAAACAGGCATAAGATAACTGGTTTTTGTGATATTAATATAATTGCCAGGAAAGAAGCCGCAGGATTAACTTCAGACAAAGCGTTATTATCTCTTCAAAAAATTTTTAATAAAATATCAGTTGGTCATGATTAAAAATTTTTTTTTAATATTTATCAGGTTGTACCAATACATACTGTCTCCTGTTTTGGGTCCTTCTTGTCGTTTTTATCCCACCTGTTCTAATTATGCTTATGAGGCTATTTTGCGCCATGGTCCGCTTAAAGGATTAATCTTTGCCTTAAAGAGAATTATTCGATGTCATCCTTTTAACGAGGGTGGAATTGATCCTGTTCCTTAATAAGTTAACCGTTGGCAGCCATAGATAAACGCTACTTGCTTTTAATGGGGATCTTTGGGTCTTTAAAATGATTTTGAGTAATTCCAACCGGCTTAATCAAGCAGCTTTTTTGGTTGCATATGCTTTTTAGATAGCTTTATAATTTCACAATTAGAGTGTATATTTTTGGGTGGTGTTAGTATCTCCCCTTCGGTCTTGCCTTATAAAATTATGCCCCTGTGACCACAAAAATTTTATTCAGCCCTTTATTCTTTAAAGCTTTTGATAAATAGATGTGTGCGAAGCTTGAATGCTTAGAATAGAGATATATTTTGACGTTAATTTTTTCCTTTTCTTTTGAAACGGATTGTAACATTTATGTTTTTGATTATAGGAGAT
The DNA here is from genome assembly GCA_030262775.1 of Deltaproteobacteria bacterium. GTDB lineage: Bacteria > Desulfobacterota > Desulfobacteria > Desulfobacterales > ETH-SRB1 > B13-G4. The sequence continues at coordinate 13,714 of JAJSZP010000031.1, forward strand.
GGGCATGGAACAGGCTCGAATATTTATAGCTATAGCTCTTTCATTTGCGGTGTTTTTATTATGGGAAATTTTCTTTGTAGATAAACAAGTCGTCGAAAAGCCAAAGCAAGACTTGCAGACAGAAACTATCTCTAAAGACTCTAAAGAAGAACTATATATAAAAGAAATAAATACTGAATCCGTCGATAAAATTTTATCAATTAAAGAAGACGAACTAACGACAATTAAACCTCCACGAGTTATCAGGGTTAATACGCCTTTATATTCTGCAATTATTTCAGAAAAAGGCGCTGTATTTAAGAGCTTTGTCTTAAACGAATACAAAGAAAGCATAGAGCCTGATTCACCTTTGCTCGAAATGATATCCCCGAAGCTGCATAATGGAGCTATAAAAATTAGTCTGGCTGAAAACAGCGTTCCAGCACTAAATGATGCATTTTTTATGACGGATATTAAAGATGATACTATTGAGATAAACGATAACTCAAAAGAACTATCGTTTTTTTGGAAATCTTCTAATGGAATAGTAATAGAAAAGAAATTTCTTTTTTCTCCTGAAACTTACATTGTCGGATGTAAGGTTATAATTAAAAACGGTTCAAATCAAACCATTCAGGATAATTTGATTCTATCTTTATTTAAAGCCTATACTGAAAATGGAGGCATGTATGGCTTTGAGGGCCCAAGTGCTTTAATAAACAATGCTCTTGAGCAGGTAGATATCGATGATATTGAAGATAAAAATATATATAGTGGTGAATTGAAATGGATAGCTGTGCAGGACCGATATTTTATGTCCTGTATTATACCTGAAAGCGCTGTTACGGCGAGAATGCGTCTTTTTCTTGGACAAGACAATGTCCTGGAAAATCAGTTTATGCAACCTGAGAGTATTATACATCCAGGCACACAGCGCACTTTTGGGTTTCATCTGTTTATGGGGCCAAGGAACACGAAAATACTGAAGGAGATTGGTTTTGATCTGCATAAAGCTATAAATTTTGGCATGTTTGATTTTTTAGCTAAACCATGTCTCTGGCTGATGAATTTTTTATATGATCATTTCATTTCAAATTACGGCGTAGCTATTATTATTTTAACAGTTTTTACCAAGATCATTCTGTGGCCTCTTGGAGCAAAGAGCTATAAATCAATGAACGAAATGAAGAAAATTCAACCTCTGGTAATGGAATTAAGGGAAAAATATAAAGGTGACAAGAAAAAGATGAATGAGGCAACCATGGCGTTATATAAAACGTATAAGGTAAACCCCGTGGGGGGATGCCTCCCAATGGTTTTCCAAATTCCTGTTTTTTTTGCCCTGTATCGGATGTTGTATGAAGCAATAGAGCTGAGACATGCTCCTTTTTTTGGGTGGATTAATGACTTGTCGGCACCGGATCGCCTTTTTGACTTTGGTTTTTCTATTCCTTTTATGCAGCCGCCATATGGTATTCCTGTCTTGACAATTATTATGGGGGCGACGATGTTTTTACAGCAGAAAATTTCACCAGCAATGGGCGATCCTTCACAGGCCAAAATAATGCAGTTGATGCCGCTTGTTTTCACTGTGATTTTTATAAATTTTTCTTCGGGGCTGGTTTTATACTGGCTTGTAAACAACGTCCTTTCTATCTCACAACAGTACTATACTACAAATAAAGTTGCTTAGTAATGGAGGTAAGTTATGTCTCCTCATTTTGAATTTGAAGGCAAGAATGTTGAAAAGGCATCCCAAAAAGCCTGTGAAGAATTGAAAATCCCAAAAGAAAAACTTAAGTACGATGTTATTTCTTATGGAGCTACTGGTATTTTTGGTCTCGTTGGTATTAAGAAGGCAAAAATTCGTGTTACCTTACCTGATTTAACTCCTGAAGATAATACCGAAGAGAAGGATCTTGAACATAATAATAAATCAAAGAAACATGTCACCGAAGTCGAACGTTCAACAGAACAAGTGCGCCTTGAGGATAAGGCAATAGTTTCTATGCCGGATGAATCTGTAAATTTGGGCAAAAATGTTCTTCAGCGAATAATTGATCTAATAACTATTGACGCAGAAATATCATTTGAAAAAAAAACAGACCAAATTTTATTTTATATAAAAGGCGGCGATATAGCGCTCCTAATTGGCAAACAAGGACAGACTCTTGAGGCCATGCAATATCTCATTGAAAAAATTGTCAATAAACACAGCGAACAGAGAATTCGAGTTCAAATAGATATTGAAGGTTATTTGGAGAAAAGACAAAATAACCTAAAGAGGCTTGCCGTGAGGCTTGCTGAAAAAGCTAAACGTGGCGGGAAACCCATTACAATAGGCCAAATGAATGCTTATGACAGAAGAATAGTTCATCTTGCTTTAAGGGATGACAGCGACGTCAGAACGCAGAGCGTGGGAGATGGTTTTTTAAAGAAATTGTTGATATTTCCCAGGAAAAAATATCCTCGGGAAAAAAATCATACTTAATTCAGTTCAACAATATTAAGGAACGTGGACAAAATAACTTCCCCAGCTATGCATCACAGCTTCAGGCCGCCTTTGTCCGATCTCAAATCCCAAACATATTAAAATAGCTATAGTTGTTCCATTAACTTTTGTGCTTTGAGATCAAACAAATTCGACCCAAATCTATGCGTCTACCTACCTGGGGAAGTTAATTCGTCCCCGTTCCTAATAAGAAAAATTGTAAAAGTTAACCCAATCTATAATCCACAATCAGAAATTGAATGGCTCGCAATTTTGAGAAGAGCGTTTTGATAATTCAGTGTAATTTTGTGAAACCGCATGAAACAAAAAATCAGCCGTTCTTAAATTTAAGTGCCCGATGCCCCAGGTTGCTCTCATAATGAGTTTTCAACTTTCTGATAATATGAACGATTCGACTATCGCCGCAATAGCAACGCCAATAGGTGCTGGCGGCATTGGTATTATAAAAATTTCCGGTCAAAACGCTTTGCCGATAGCTTCGCATATCTTTCGAAGATCACATTCTTCGATATCCAACCCGGAAAATAATGATTCCGCTGATATTTCTTCTTTTAAATCACACCACCTTTATCATGGTTATATTGTTGATCCTGAAAACAGGCGTGTTGTTGATGAAGTTCTGTTTGCAGTTATGCTTGCTCCCCATTCATATACCAGAGAGGATGTTGTAGAAATCCAGGCTCATTCCGGTTCAGTTGTCCTTCGGTCTATTTTGGATTTAGTATTACAATACGGTGCTGCAATTGCGGGTCCCGGCGAATTTACAAAAAGGGCTTATATCAATGGTCGCATAGGTTTAACACAGGCTGAGGCGGTTATAGATATAATAAATGCGAGGACAAATAAATCGTTGGAAATAGCAACCACCCTGATAAAGGGGGAGATGCAACTATGTATAGAGAGAATTAGCGAATATCTTTTTAATTTTCTTGCGGAAATAAACGCAGCCATTGATTTCCCGGAAGATGTTGAGGAAATTATTGATGTCGATAGAATAACCGATATTTTCCAAAACAATATTATCAATACAATAAAAGAACTTATTGGGCAATATAACAATGGACATATTCTTAGAGACGGGATAAAACTGGTTGTTGTTGGAAAGCCAAATGTCGGCAAATCAAGCCTTATGAACTGTTTGATAAAAAAAGAGCGCTCAATTGTTACTGCCGTACCCGGCACTACAAGAGATTTAATTGAAGAGTCCTTTAGCTTAAGCGGTCTTCCGGTTATTATAGCCGATACTGCCGGGTTTCACGATACAGATGATCCGGTTGAAGTCATAGGAATAAATAAAGCTAAAGATTGTATTGATTGCTCTGATCTGATTTTGTTTGTCATTGATGGCAGTTCTGCTTTAACTCATGAGGATCATGAAATTTTCAAAATGATCAATGCAAGGAATTCTGTTCTTGTAACAAACAAGTCGGATTTGTTTTCAGACAGGCTTAAAGTCAATACACCGGATAGCTGGGGGAAAATGCCCAGTGTAGAAATTGCAGCTCTTTATAACAGGGGCCTTGACGAGCTTAAGGATTTAATTGTAGAAATTTCGCTTGGAGAAAACAGTTTTGCCCCCAAGTCTGCAATAATTCCAAACTTGAGACACAAGCTGATACTTGATCAATGCCTGGTCGCGCTTTGTTCGGCCGTTGATGGCCTTAATAGTGGATCATCCCTTGAGCTGATTGCTATTGATGTGAAGGAAGCGGTTGATTTGCTTGGTGAAATAACGGGGGGATCAGCTAGTAACGACGTTATAGATCAAATTTTCAACAGATTTTGTATTGGAAAATAGTGTTTCACGTGAAACAATTATGCGGCAGATATTAACAAATCAGCATTAATACCGATTTGTAAAGGAGACACAGTTATGGATATAGATTTTACGCCCTTTTTTAAACAATACGAAGAAGTTTTAGCAATGGCAGACAAGGTGTTTGAGCGTGTAAAAAATGAGTATTCAGAATGCTTTAAATGTAAAACAAAGTGTTCAGATTGCTGTAATGCACTATTTGACCTCTATCTCATTGAGGCATTATATATAAACGATAAATTCAATAAAAAGTTTAAGGATGGCGAAAGGGAGCGGCTTATTGAGAAGTCAAACATAGCGGACCGAACAATATATAAGCTTAAAAGAAAAGTATATAAAGACCTTGAGTCAGGAAAAGATGAAAATGAGCTATTGACCAAAATGGCGGAGGAGCGTGTAAGGTGCCCTCTTCTTAATGATGATGATATGTGTGATCTTTATGAACACAGGCCAATAACTTGCAGGCTTTATGGAATACCAATATCAATAGGCGGAGTCAGCCATACCTGCGGTCTCTCGGCTTTTGCTGAGGGCAAACAGTATCCAACGGTTAATCTGGAAAAAATACATAACAAGCTTTACGAAATATCTGTTGAATTGGTTAAAGAGATTAAATCCAGACATATAAAACTGCCGGATGTTATAGTTCCTTTATCCATGGCTCTTCTTACTATATATGATGAAGAATATCTGGGGGTTGGCGATATTAATAAAGATGACACCAAAAATAAACAAAAAGGAGATTGAAATGACTAAAATATCGCCTGAAGAAGAAGAAAAAAGAAAAAAAGCTATCCTAGATAGCATGTCTCCACGAAATCAAAAACATATCCTGAAAAAGGGATATGATCAATGGAATCCTTTTCAGGAACCAAAAGATCCCATAGATATCAGAAAAGATGCAACAAAAAGAACTTCTCAAATGCTGATGAGAGAGTTCTTGCAGTCGAAAGATCAGGAAACATACAGCAATGCATATGGAAATGGAGTGGTCGAAATTTGTCTTGGAGTTATCAATGATGATGATAAATATTGGGGAATGTATGAATTTTCATGCTGGTATCGGGATCTGCTGCAAAAGGAGGGGCATAATAAATAGTTTTGTACGACAACAATTTCAAGGGTTTTTGCGAGACCTTTGCATGATCGGAAAATGAATAAATTTCACACAAAAACCCTTGAAAATTTTATTAATTTAAAAATTAGCCACAAAGAGAAAAAACATTCCCACATACCTTCCATTTGCCATCTTCCATGATTAGATCAAATGTCTCGTCAACGTTCTGGCTGGATTCTTTGGTAAAAAATGCGCGTAATGGGTGTTTAATTTCACAGGTTAAGTTGATTTTTGCTTTGTTTTTATCTTTACTGATAGTATTGGTTTGGACATGATAAAGGTAGTTCTTAACAAAAAATGGCCTGAACCCTTCAGCTTTGGCTTTTGTGGTAACACTGTCGATATATTTATCAACAATATTAACGCCGTCAACTATCAAGTTTTCTTGACAGAGCTGATCAGCCATTGAGATGTCAAGCCCAAAATATGCCTTGGTAAATTCAGTAGCAGCCTTATTGGGCGTGTCTCTATTTTGCGCATAAACGAACAGTACCTGTAGAAAGAATGCAATTACTATAATAAGAATCGTTCCGGTTATTATAGAGCCTTTATTGCTATCAGCCATGTATCTCTCCTCCTTTCGAACTTTGATTCATAATGTAATTTTAAGATAAAGTACTATAAAGCCAATTTTAATAATTAAACAAAATTTTTTCTATCATGAATTATATTAATAGACAAGTATTTTTAATTTATTGCTCCACTCGGCTCGCAGTCGTTTTGCGTTTACTCCAGTTTTCACAATAGTTTTTTCTTGATTTTAATGATTTTTCTGCATTGACAAATGAAATTGCAGGGACTATTTTTAATTTGGATAATTTTGTTGAGTTTAACTAAGCATAATTTAGGGAGGATATGATGCTTGAAGTTACAGAAGCAGCTACAGTAAAAATAGCTGACTATTTTAGAGGCAGAGAGGTTGCACCTATTCGGATCTTTTTGAATGAGGGTGGTTGAGGAGGCCCTTCTTTATCAATGGCTCTGGATGAGCTCAAAGATGCTGACAACACATATACTGTAGACAATTTTCAGTATATTGTTAATAAGGATTTTATGGAGAAGGTTAAACCTATAAAGGTTGATTTTACGGCATTTGGATTTAAAGTTTCATCGGGAATTGATGTTAGCGCAGGGTGCTCAAGTTGCAACACACCAGGATCCTGCTGTTCCTAAAATACACCTGAATAAAAAAAGGGCAATATTATTTTTTTTAATATTGCCCTTTTTTTGTTCAACTAGTTATAATAATCTAAAATAGCTTCACATAATCCTGGTATAGTAAAAGAATTTGCAACAATGTGAACATCAAATCCAAGATTTTTCGCAGTATCAGCAGTTATGGGGCCAATGCAGGCAATAGTTATATCCTTCATCTGAGTCTCAAAAATATTGTCAGGTAAAATAGCCTTGAAGTTTTTTACAGTTGAAGAACTTGTAAATGTTACAAGATCTATTTTGCTCTCTTGAAGTTGCTTCAATAATAGATCGGCAGAATCCGGGACATCTTTGGTATAATACGATGTTATCTCATCAACAGCAGCCCCCATCTTTGTCAGCTCAACAGGAAGGATGGGCCTTGCTTCTTTTGCCCGTGGCA
>JAJSZP010000032.1 GCA_030262775.1 Deltaproteobacteria bacterium
TTGCACTGCGTACATCTCTGGAAAAAGAAATCAGGGAATGTCATATCACCCGACCTTGGATGTACTGAAACACCTCTGTCAACTGATTCAATACACTGAATAGCTTTAAGAGCAGCGCCTGCAGCATCTTCAATTGTTTCTTCAATCGTCATGCTTCGGCGAACGCCACCGGCAGCAAAAATGCCTGTTCTCTGGGTTTCATACGGAAAACAGATGAAATTAGAGTCACAATATCCGTCAAACAGGTCTATGTCTCGAAAACCAGGCCCTTGTCTGTATGCCAGATTTACCACCGGATCATCAGCAGTAGCCGGAACCATACCTGTTGCCAGCACAACCATATCAGCATTAAGCTGAATCTTCTCGCCAAGAAGTGTATTATCAGCCTCAACGGCAATCCCGGCGCCGCTTTGAGCTACACTGACGACATCACCCTTTGTCAAAAAGATTCCCAGTTCCTGCTGTATGCTCTTGTAAAAATTTTCCCACAGGCCAGGTGTCCTCATATGCTGATAAATGATCTGTGCCTTGCCATCCGGATAATCATCACACACATACTTTGCCTGTTTTAAAGCCACGAGACTTGTAACAGAACCGGTAAAGTCAAAGTCGCTGTCATCACCCTTTCCAGGACCCTGAATAAACACGACAGATTTGGCTTCCTTTCCATCTGATGGTCTTACAATTTTTCCTTTTGCAGCGATTTCCTCAAACTGATGGTTGGTTACGACATCGGCAATTTTGCCAAGGCCAAGATATCCAAGCTCATCGCCTTCAGGAGTATATGGCCGCCATCCTGCCGCCAGTATTACTGCTCCAAATTTTTCACCGTTTGGATCAATTTGTAAAATATCAAGCTTACCCTTGTTGTATTCCTGGTAAAGTTCAAACTGTTTTTCCACATCAAACTCTTTACCGTTCTCGTCAAACTTCATCTCCTCAGGAAGAGGAAAAGGAACATCAAACTCAATTTTTTCTCCGGGGGTTTTCAATGTTACAACAAACTCACCCGGCTGGCCGGCTATACGGGCAACCATTGTCTTGGTCTTGACAGTAATGTTGGAATTGGCCTCAGCCTCATTGATTTTTTCTTCAATGATCGGGGGTATCAGGCCATCATACGGGTTTGCCACAGGAAGCTGTTTGCGCAGCTTGGCTGCATAACCTCCAAGGGAAGCTTCTTTTTCAACTATGGTCACCTCATAGCCAGCCTTGGCTGCATCCAGGGCCGCAGATATACCGGCAATACCACCACCGAGAACAAGAATTTTCCTTGTAAAGGTATCAACCTTATAGGGTTCCGGCAAATCTATCTTTTCTACCTTGACCATTCCCATCTTAAGGTAATCTTCAGCCAGCATCTGAAGGCTGTCAAAATGTATGCCGTCATCTTTCTGTTCCTCTGTTACAACCGGATACTTTGACCTGGGGTGTGACCAGACCACCTGTTCCCTGAGGTTAACCCTGTCAACTATACAGCCGTCAAACTTAAATACATCATAGTTAACCCGGCGTGAACAACCCGCAATAACAATTGTGTTGACACCTTCATCTGCTATATCTTTTTTTATAACCTCGACGCCTTCCTTTCCACATAGAAAGGAATGCGTTTTTACAGGGACTCCCTCCTCTTCGGGCACACCACACAAACCCTTTATATCAAGTGCATCCCCAATTCCACAACCTGTGCAGATATATACACTGTATTTTTTATCCATGTATAATATAACCTCCTACCTCTTCACCATGGTTTGAATAGCCTTAAGGGCCATACCGGTAGCATTCTGGTTTGATGTTACGACATCGGCCGGCTTATTGGCACATCCTGCAGCAAACATACCACCTTTATCAAAATCATTAACAATAAAGCCATCCTCGCTGTATTGCAGGTCATCAGTCGGAAGCTTGGCATCAGCAGTTGTCGGCTGCATACCGGTAGCCAGAACAACCATATCAACCTCTTGCTTTATCTTTTCTCCAGTCACAGCATTCTCTGCAACCACGGTGATCTTTTTGGAGCCCGGATCTTCACTGACTTCTGCCACCTTGCCTTTGATGAAAATGACATTTTCATCCTCTTTAATCTTCTTATAAAATTTTTCATATTTCAAACCCGGAGTCCTTATATCTATATAAAAGATATAGATCTTTGCATCGGGACACCGTTCCCTTACATATGTGGCCTGTTTCAATGAAGCCATACAGCATATATATGAACAATAGGGGAGATGATTTTCATCTCTTGAGCCTGCACACTGAACAAAAGCAATGCTCTCAGGTTCTTTATTGTCTGAAGGCCGCAGCAATTTTCCTTTAGTAGGCCCGTTTGGAGCTGCAAGCCTTTCCATCATCATATTGGTAACGATGTTGTCATGCTTTCCGAATCCAAGATTATCTATCTTGGCAGCGTCATATGGAACCCACCCGGTAGCCCAGACTATGGCACCAACATTCAGGTTTATTGTTTTTGCTTGCATGTTGAGTTCAATTGCGCCGTATTTGCATGCTTCAATGCATTTACCGCACTCTGTGCCCTTGCATACAGACGAATCTATCACATAACGCATGGGAAAAGACATCTCATTGGGCCTGTAAATGGCTTTTGTTTTATCCATATTAAAATTAAACTCGTTATTCCTGTCAACAGGACACACCTCAATACAGTCATCACAAGCTACGCAATTTTCATTAACAAATCTTGGATTCAATTTTATTGAAACATCATAGTTGCCTGATGCTCCATCAACCTTTTCTACTTCCGCCAGTGTAAAAACTTTTATTCTTGGATTGTCCTTTATCCTCCTGAAGTTGATCTCAAGTCCACAGGAAGGAGGACAGAGCTTTGGGAAATACTGGTTCAACTGTGCAACTCTTCCGCCCAAGTAAGGATTTTTTTCAACTATAAATACCTCGTACCCAACTTCGGCAGCCTCAAGGGCAGTAGTTAACCCGCTTATCCCTCCTCCAACAACCAAAATACTTCCGCTAGCAGGGGCTGCTTTCTCTTCTGTCATGCTATCCCTCCATGCTTTTAATTTTTCTATTTGATTAAAAACTGTTAGTCATTCTGCATTAGCTCAATTAGTTTTATTGGTTTGATTGGACAACAAGTTAATCCAATCAAACCAATAAAACCAATTGAACACATCTAAATTAATAAAAACCTCCAGGCATCTTACGATGCCTGGAGGCGGATTTTATATACGACTATATTATTCAGCCGATCTGCTATGCATCAGGAATAATCTTGATGTAGTCTTTCTTGATCATTTCCCAGGTCTTGGCTTTTACATCATACTTTGAGTTAACAAAGCAGAACCAGTTTTCATCATCCTGTCCAGGATAATCAGCCTGATAGTAGAAACCAGGATAACGAGTTTCTTTACGGAACTGGATGTGACGCAGATGTGCCTCAACTGTCCAGATACGATGGTCGATCTCCCAGCATCTCATCAGTTCATGGACATCACCGGCAGCCAGTTTCTCACAGTCTTCACGCATCGTCTGGAGAAGGTCCATTACTATCTCAAGTGATTTAGAGCTGGTCTGATAATATGTAGAAGTTCCAGCACCATATTCGTTGGTGGCTTTCATCAGACGAAGTGCCATGCCTGAAGGCTTGACATAGTTGGGATTAATTGTTTCGTCTGTTGTCAGTCCGCAGTTATCCAGATAAATTCTGACCGGTTTGTAAATCAGATCTACCAGTTCCTGAGTTGACTGAGCAAGGGTCGGAGTAAAGTCTGCATTATCACGAACAAGTCGTGCCATAGACTTAGCACATATACGTCCTTCCGCATGAGCACCGGATGAAAACTTATGGCCGGAAGCCCCCACACCATCACCGGAACTAAACAGACCGTTAACTGTGGTCATACGGTTATATACTTTGCCTTTATAATCCCACTTGTATGAATCAGGTATCCAGTCAAAATCAGGTCCTGATACCCAGATACCACAGCAGCCTGAATGTGATCCAAGCAGATAGGGCTCTGTAGGCATAATCTCGGAATTCTTCTTTTCAGGTTCGCAGTTCTGCGCACACCACAGATTTGCCTGTCCACAAGTCATGTCGAGAAAGTCTTCCCATGCCTCTGACTCAAGATGCTTTAGCTCTTTCTTGCTCATGGTTTCGCCGATAGTGGCAAGCGCTGTAACGGTATCCATCATGATGGGACCGCGGCCCTCTTTCATCTCAAACAGCATCAAATGGTTACGCAGGCAGGTAGGTGTGATGGCGGCAGTTCCATAAGGAGCATATTTTTCAAGCTCTGCCTTGGCGGCATCGCTTCCTGCAAAGGCTTCTCCAAGACCATTCAGAGCTTTGGCCTTGAACAGAAGGAACCATGCGCCAACAGGTCCATAACCATCTTTAAAACGTGCCGGGGTGAAACGGTTTTCCATCATGGTAAGCTCTGCCCCAACCTTCATAGCCATGGTATATGTGGAACCTGCATTCCATACAGGATACCAAGCACGGCCCATACCTTCGCCAATGGAACGTGGCTGATAAATGTTAACTGCGCCGCCGCATGCTACCATCATGGTTTTGCATTTGATGATATATACTTTGTTTTCACGTACAGAAAAACCTACAGCACCTGCAATACGGTTTTCTTCATTAGCATCAAGAAGAAGCTCAACTATAAAACAACGCTCAATAATATTTTCTTCACCAAGAGCCAGCTTGGCAGCTTCAGCAACGATTCTCTTGTAAGATTCGCCGTTGATCATGATCTGCCATTTACCTGTACGAACGGGTGTAGCGCCGGACTTCAATGTTCCCATCTTCAGGCCTGCTTTACCGTCCAGGTTCTTTCCATCTTCTGTTTTCTTCCACATCGGAAGACCCCATTCCTCAAACAGATGGACTGAATCATCAATGTGGCTGGCGAGGTCAAAGATAAGGTCTTCACGAACTATACCCATAAGGTCGTTGCGAACCATACGGACATAGTCTTCCGGCTTATTGTCTCCAATATATGTATTAATAGCTGAAAGGCCCTGGGCAACGGCGCCACTGCGCTCCAGCGATGCTTTGTCGCAAAGCAGAACCGACGCATCTGTCCATTTTTTAACCTCGAAAGCAGTACCGGTGGCTGCCATACCGCCGCCTACGATCAGAATATCAACTTCTCGTTCATCTACTTCCGGATCCCTTACGGCCTTAATTTCACCCAAAGGTTTATTTGGTAATGCCATATTTTATCCTCCTTAAAAAAATATAATTTTTAAATTATTTTACTTTACAGATCCTGACAAATTTCAGTCTGCTTAAGCATTAGGTACTGGGATTGTGTAACCATCTGCCTCTTCTGTAGAAAGCAGTTCGCTATCAAGATCTTTCCCTTTGAGGTCGGGATAAGCATTAGCAGCCCCTTCAGCAGTAGTTCGGATAGGGAATTTAAAGCGTTTGACAAGACCGTTTCTGAACTTGCATGTCCACATAACGTCCTCTGTGCCGAGCATCGGCATAACACTGCTTCCAAGAGGAACAAAGTCAGAGTAGCCTCTTACTTCGATTGCCTGTGTAGGACAAATTTTTACGCAGGAAAAACATTCCCAGCACTGATTGGGCTCCTGATTGTACGCCTTCATTTCATTGGGATCCAGGACCATAAGGTCGTTAGGACAAATGTACATACAGGCAGTTTTATCTCCGCCCTTACAGCCATCACATTTTTCCGTAATTACATAACTTGGCATTAATATACCTCCTAATTTTGCTTTGTAAGTATTTTAGTTGCTCAACAACCATATAAATTTCCTTACTATTATCAATTTAAGCTCTTTGCACCTCCCTTCATAACCGTGGCCTAAAAAGACAGTTTTTTAACCACTTTAATTTTTATTTCACAAAAAAATTAAATCTCTACATATCTATTTATTAAACATTAGAGAACATTCTCAAAACTTAGAGCAATGAATGATTACAAATATCTTTTAAGATCAATAAGATAGCTTATATACAAATAGATTTATTTAATACCATTCATGTTTATGGATGTCAAGAACTTTTGGCTGAACAAATATCAAAATATATTTCAAATTAAACGTATACTGTTCAATAACTAAATATGGACAGCGCAATACAATTTAGCACTATATGTAGTATTGCGCATGTTGTCAGACTCTATTAATCTGAAATTAATTCAGTTAGTCTTTTAGCAATTTATTGTTGACATGACAGGAAAAATGTTACCTCTTTAAAAAATTGAGGAGGAATAAATTTTTATGACTGAAAACTTTGTGCCCCTGTCATTAAACGATAATTTTAGATTTAAATGCTCAGAAAACGTGCCGTGTTTTAATGAATGCTGCAGAGACCTCAACCAGTTTCTAACTCCTTACGATATATTGCGTCTCAAAAACAACCTTGGCATACCTTCCGATCTTTTTTTAGAACGCTATGCCACCCAACACACAGGACCTGAATCAGGGCTTCCAGTTATTGCCCTTAAACCAGATTATACTTCTGAATTAAAATGTCCATTTGTTTCCAACTCCGGTTGCATTGTATACAATGACCGCCCCTCATCATGCCGCACCTACCCTCTTGTCCGAGTTTTAACACGTTCCAGAAAAACAGGCCGGAATACCGAACAATACATGTTGGTTAAAGAGCCTCACTGCCATGGATTCAAGCGTGGACAAATCAATTCAATCCAAAATTGGATAAAAGAACAAGGGATTGAAATTTATAACAGGATGAATGACACGTTGATGGAAATTATCAGTCTTAAGAATCGTATTATGCCCGGTCAACTATCACTTACATCTGAAAAATTTTTTCATATGGCATGTTATGATCTTGATACGTTCAGGTCTCATATTTTTGATAAAGGCATACTTGATGACCTCAATATTGATTCAGAAACATTAGATAATGTAAAAAATGACGATGTTGAACTTTTAAAACTGGGCATTAAGATTATAAAAATTAAAATTTTTGGCAAAACACAGGCTTTTCCTCATGGAGATTAAAAATAAAGTAGCTTTGGTTCTTGGAGCCATCAAAGGCATAGGTAAAGGCATAGGGCTTGCTCTTGCGAACGAGGGAGTTAAGGTTGCCTTAAATTATTTTGACTGGGAAGAAAGTATTGATGCATTGGAACAGGATTTTGCTGAAACAGATGTTGAACACCTTATTATAAAGACAAACTTGCTTGAGACTGAAAAAATCCATGGACTGGTAAAAAAGGTTATTGATCGCTTCGGCCGCCTTGACATTCTTATAAATAACATAGAACGCGGAGGCTGGCCTGTAGTCCATGGCAAGTATATCCAGGAGCAGTGGGATCTTGAAATGGCTACAACTCTTCGAGCCAAATGGTGGGTTTTTGATTCAGCCCTACCCTATCTTAAAGTTTCAAAAAATGGCGTAGTTATAAATTTTTCCTCTATTGCCGGCATTACCGGCAGGTCAGGACCTGCAAGCCTTATTTTTAATGATGGATATGCAGCGGCAAACAGGGGAATAGCCCTCCTTACAGAAACATGGGCACGTATTGGGGCGCCGTACGTCCGTGTAAATGAAATAATGCTGGGAATTGTTGAAACCAGGCATGGTGAAAAGACAAGAGGGTGGGAGCTTCTAAACAAAGCACAGCAGAAAGCGCTAATTAATCACACACTGCTTGGACGAACAGGGACTATTGAGGATGTAGTTAATGCCGTGCTATTTGTTATTAAGAATGCGCTGTTTATGACTGGAAGTGTAATTAAGATTGATGGCGGCTATACTCTTGGCGGAGAAACAGTTCAACCAATGCCAAAAGGAGTTTTATAGACTTTCAGATAAATAATTTCACTGTGTTATCAGTCGTTGACGTATAACTAATACGCCTTCCTCCTTCTGGCCTTGTGAAATTAATTATCTGAAAGTCTATAAAATGCTACCTTTTTCTTATGGATTTAGTCTTAATACCCCAAAGGAAATATTTTATCCATTCAAAACCAAGCTTCATCAATTCCACATCATCTTTTTTTACTTTTTTTAAAATTTCATATTTTATCTTGTATCTTTTCAAAAAGCTGCTGTTAAACAAAAAATCGCGAAAAAGGTCTATGTTATATGCAGCCATAAAAGCCATCTTCCCTTTAGGGCCTGCCGGCCCTTCCCTACCCCATGGATCAACCTGAAACAAACTCTTTAACTTAGACCATTTGACAGTCATTTTATTATATATTGCTGCATCCTGATCCTTTGCCCATGATTCTGTCGTCCACTGTTCGCGTTCGTACTGCCCAAGGCAAAAGTCAGGAGGCCTGAAAAAATGGACAGAGCCTGTCTTCTTTGTTTTTGCATTATAAATGACGGCCTGTTCAATTGGAAACGTCCGGCAGGCATCAGGACGGTCCGGATAGACCAGACAACCCGATTCGCCTAAAAAAGGGCAGGTCCTCGCTTCATTTTCCGACATTCGAAGAAGCACATCAGGGAAAAAACTGGAATCACGCATAACAATATCTGCATGTTTGTCAACAAACCTATCCGAAGTGATCCCGAGTCTATTCTTTAGCCTGATGACATCATATGGATATAAAAAAAGGTTGAGATTCCGGCAGCACTTATTAAAACAAAAAAGTTCCGGGTGGCATTGAAATGAAAAAGTATCATTTTTTTCGAGCCTTTTGCCGGCTATCTTATCAAGAGCATCTATATCTAAATTTTTCATAATTCTTTGATAAATTCACTCTTCAAAAAATTAACATCCGTGCCACGGTCATTTTAAACTTCTGCGCAAAATTAAGTGCTTCTCTTAACTGGCTTTCGAGTTTAGCCATTTCAACATAAAAAGGTGTTCTGTCAAATTTAATATATGCTTTCCCTTCACACTGTTTTGTAAAGGCTTCACACCCAGGGCTATACATTATACCTTGATTTGGCCGTTGAAGCTGATGAGGAATACCATGCAACCTGCATATCATAGGACGGTATTCATATAATATACACAAACCATCATAGTTCAGCGGACACAACAATCGCACGATTTTTCCTGTTTTGTCATACTCTGCGGTTTTAGCACATACTTCCAGAGCCCTTTCTGCCGCCTGATTCTGTATTTCATGTTCAAGAGCAATATATCCTTTCATAATAAAAAGATATTCCAAAAGTGTATGATGATAAAAACGAGTATAACAACAATTATCCTCGCATCCATTACAGAAAAAACCATAATAATCAGCGGCTTCCTGATATTTTTCCCCCATATCCGACCATATTGTTTCCATCCTTTTTAAAAAAGGCGAATACTTATTTTGATTTGATCTAATTTGTTCAAGATTTAAAGGCATTCGGTTCAAACAAGCGGAGAAGGAAAAAAAATTTTCTTATAAAGCTCAAGAGCATATCTATCTGTTATGCTGGCAATTAAATCACAAACAACCCTTTCTCTGGATTGGCTGTTATTCATGCAAGCTGCCATTTCCATATTTTCGAGTTCTCTTTGAAGGTCATCTCTATTATTTAAAAAAAAGGAGTACAGATCGGAAAGAATTTTCTTTGCCTTGACAAACTCTTTGTGCACCTGAGGCGAACGATATACATTTTCATAAAGGAACCCCCTTAAAGTCTTCATCGCGGAATATACTTTATCGCTAATGCGCAGGCACAATTCATCATCTATAACTTCGCTGGATGAAACAACATCCGCAATCATTGTTCTGGCTCGCTCTGAATGCGAATGCCCAATTATCTTCAGACAGGATTCGGGCACCTGGTTGGAACTTATAACACCACTCCTGATCGCATCATCAAGATCGTGGTTAAGGTATGCAATTATATCGGCAACGCGCAGTACTCTGCCCTCAATGGTATATGCCTGCTCTGATGGATCGCTCGGCATAATATTCCCAAATCCTTTTGAATGTTTCAAAATTCCATCACGCACCTCGTAAGTAAGATTAAGTCCCTTCCCGTTATTGCATAAAATATCCACAACGCGCAGGCTCTGCTCATTATGCGAAAAACTCTCTAAATATATTTCTTTGAGAGCTGTTTCTCCACCATGACCAAATGGTGTATGCCCAAGATCATGGCCGAGAGCAATGGCTTCAACCAGATCTTCGTTTAAACGCATTGCCCTGGCGATTGTTCTTGCTATTTCCGACACCTCAAGAGTATGAGTCAGTCGTGTTCGATAATGATCGCCCAGGGGAGATAAAAAAACCTGAGTTTTGTGCTTTAACCGCCTGAAGGCATTGGAATAAACAATTCTATCTCTGTCTCTCTGAAAAGCGGTGCGGATGGGACAAGGCGCTTCCTCTTTCATTCGGCCCTTTGATTCCGAACTAAGACAGCCGAATGAAGAAATAAACGTCCTTTCACGTTCTTCAAAATCCTTACGTATTGACATAGCCTTTAATTACAATCCTAATTTTGGATTTATAATAAATTTATTTTGATAATTTTTAATACCAATTATTCACAGGCATAATTAATTGTAAAGAAATAATTTACTAATACCTGAGTTGATGCTTTAACCGGAATCTTTCTGAACGACGTTGGCCTATTGTTAACTATTTGATATTATTTTTTTAGTGTAGTAATAATTCATACCAACAAGCTTCTTAATACGCTCATGCACCTATTGAACGATGCTAAAAAATGGCATTTTCTATATTTTTTGGTAGATTTCAAGTGATTTTAGTGCTTTTAAAACTATATTTTAAGCAGTTTTAAGTTAATATGGATAATCATCATCTAATACTTGGCGAACTTGTCGATTTTATAACTGGCGAAACCATAACAGATACCCATGACGAGCGGTATAGACAAAAATTAGCTAAAATACTGGTAACTGATAAAGGGTACCATAAAAATGATATTAAACCTCGTTGTGATCTTAATATAAAGGCTCCTAATAAAAGTGCTATCGTTAAAGTTGATTTCAAGGTTACCTTATCCAGAAAAGTATGTATGATAGTCAAATATGCCCCGGGTTCTTTGGTAACCAGGCACCGCCCAGCTTTGGCTGCCTCTAGACTTATAGCATCATATCAGATACCTGTTGTTGTTGTAACAAATGGCGAAGAAACGAATATTCTGAACGGTTCAACTGGCAAAGTAATAGGCTATGGCTTTGAATCCATACCCTCAAGATCTGAACTAAGTAATATGACTGCTAACAAAAATTTTGATCATGTCCCGATAAAAAGGGCGGAAATTGAATCAAGAATCATGTATGCCTATGAAGTTGATGGGAGCTGTTCTTGTGATAACGCCATATGCAAAATTAAAAGCTGAACCATGAACCAGTTTCAGACAATTCATTTTACAAGGATAGAAAGAGGAATTCGAGTAAGGCGTATATATTAGCATGTCGTATAGAAGTCAGATCAATAACGCAGTGAAATGAATTGTCTGAAACTCTATAGCTACGATCTATGGATTATAAATTCTTTATGGAAAAGGCGCTTGAGAAAGCGAGAAAAGCTCTATATGCTGGTGAGTTTCCAGTTGGCTGCGTAGTCGCATATAAAAACAACATTATAGTTACAGGCACCCGAACCGGCACCTCTGGAAACTACACAAATGAAATTGACCATGCGGAAATTGCCGCGTTAAGACGTCTTTCCGAACTAAAAAAAAATATGGATAAAAGTAAAATAATACTTTTTTGTACTTTAGAACCATGCCTTATGTGTTATAGTGCTATTGTTCTATGCGGCATAGGAAAAGTTGTTTATGCTTACGAAGATGTAATGGGAGGTTGTACAAGGTGTGATTTGACAAAGCT
This sequence comes from Deltaproteobacteria bacterium, assembly GCA_030262775.1. Lineage (GTDB taxonomy): Bacteria > Desulfobacterota > Desulfobacteria > Desulfobacterales > ETH-SRB1 > B13-G4. The sequence goes on from JAJSZP010000032.1 coordinate 11,742, forward strand.
ATCGCCTTTTTACAAAAAGCGTAAAATTAAAATTATACCTGATATTTTGCGAGATAAAAGTATGGAACTTTTTAAGGTCTATTTTGAAAATCAAAAAAATGCTTACTGGAAAGACAGCCTTTTAGCCAGATATACTCTCGGACAGTAATTTTTTGTTGCATTTTTTTGTTGCATTTCGTTATGTTGTTTTATATTTATTAAATTTATATTAACAGGTTAACAAGTAAGTTATAACAAAAATCAGCGTGTTATAAATATAAACTTGATATTAACCTCAAACAAATCAATAAATATCGCTGCTGTAGAGAGGTAAAGAGTATAGCTATATCGAAGAAAACAAATAGGCCGAACAAGCTTGACAAAACAAATATTAATAACAATATAAGAGCGAGAGAGGTGAGAGTTATTGATCCTGACGGCAATCAGGTGGATATTATACCAACTTATAAAGCCCTTGCGATAGCCGGTGATTTCGGTCTTGATCTTGTGGAAATTTCTCCTAATGCCAGCCCGCCTGTATGCAAAATAATGGATTATGGCCGCTATAAATATGAGCAAACCAAAAAAAAACAGGAAGCAAAAAAGAAACAAAGCACATTCCAGGTTAAAGAGATAAAAATACGTCCCAAGACCGGAGAACATGACCTGAAAATCAAGATTAGCCATATTAAAAAGTTTATAGGGAAAAATGATAAAGTTAAAGTTACGGTTATGTTCAGGGGACGAGAAATATCGCTCTCAGAGCTTGGCAGGAATTTGCTCGAAAAAATTGCTAAAGAAACTGAGGATATTGCAGTAGTAGAGCAATATCCTAAATTTGAGGGCCGTACCATGATGATGATTCTATCACCAAAGTAATTGCGGTAATAAATTCCGATATATTACTCTCCTGCGAACGATATAATTATTAGAATATTTCTACAACTATACTTGTCATTCCGACCGAAGGGATAAATCTTTAACTACTTGTTTTATAAGAAAATTTTTTGTCGCTTCGTTCCTCGTAATGACATCTATAGACTTTCAGATAATTAATTTAACAAGGCCAGAAGGAGAAAGGCGTATTAGTAGTTATACGTCAACGACTGATAACACAGTGAAATTAATTATCTGAAAGTCTATAAAATGGTAAGTGACGTTGTAGGGATTTAACTCACATTTATTTTATGGGATTTCCAAAAAATGGCGTGAGCCGCTATCTGTAGTCTCTCACGCCATCTATGTTTTAAATAGTGCCTGAACGAAAAATAGATAGGGAGAAAAAAATAATGCCAAAAATTAAGACAAATAGAGCTGCAGCAAAGCGTTTCAAAAAAACAGGTACAGGCAAATTCGTATTTTCGAAATCAAACGCAAGTCACATTTTAACCAAAAAGACATCCAAGCGTAAAAGGTGTTTAAGGAAGAGCCAGCTTATTAACAAATCAGATAGAAAAGAGATAAAACTGCTTCTGCCCAATGGTTAAGCAAGGGTTGGGCTTATATAGACTTTCAGATAATTAATTTCACAAGGCTGGAAGGAGGAAGGCGTATTAGTTATACGTCAACGACTGATAACACAGTGAAATTATTTATCTGAAAGTCTATAAGTGGTTCTATTATAAGGAGTAATACTATGCGAGTAAAAAGAGGTTTTAAAGCAAATAGACGTAGAAAAAAAATTTTAAAATTAGCTAAAGGCTACCGTGGAGGTCGCAGCAAGCTATTTCGTACAGCTTTAAATGCTGTTGATAAGGCATTAATGTATGCTTATCGTGATCGAAGAACGCGAAAACGTGATTTCAGAAGGCTCTGGATCGCAAGGATAAATGCAGCGGCTCGCATGAACAACTTATCATACAATAAATTTATTCACGGATTAAAACTCGCCAATATTGAGATTGACCGAAAAGTCCTCGCAGAATTAGCTGTGTCTGATCCCTCCGGATTTACCAAGATAGCCGAACTTGCTACACAGCAAATATAGCGAAAGTGGAAAAAGTGGAAAAAACTATAGAACAAATTTATGAAGAAGCCTTTAAGGAAATAAAATTCGCTACAGATAGTGAAAGTATCAAAGCTCTTTCAATCCGGTATCTTGGCCGAAAGGGTATAATAACTAATTTTTTAAGAAACATTTCAAACCTTCCTCCTGAAAAAAGACCAGAGGTGGGGAAAAGGGTTAATGAGGTAAAAAAGAGCTTGGATAAGGCTTTCAAGCACGCGTTAAAACGTCTTGAAACAAAACCTTCACAAAAAGATTATAGAATTGATGTTTCTTTGCCGGGAAGAACAATTCAGCAGGGTTCTTTGCATCCAATAACGCAAATTACATGGCAGATATGTGAAATTTTAGAAAAAATTGGGTTTGATATAGCTGAAGGGCCTGAGGTCGAAACAGATCACTACAATTTTGAAGCCCTTAATATTCCCAAAAATCATCCTGCAAGGGACATGCAGGATACTTTCTATATTTCAGACAATATAGTTCTTAGAACTCATACATCATCCATCCAGGTCAGAATAATGGAAAAACTTACTCCGCCTGTAAGGGTTATTGCACCCGGCAAGGTCTACCGCTGTGATTCCGACCTGACTCACACACCCATGTTCCATCAGGTTGAGGGTTTAATGGTTGATGAAGGAATTTCTTTCGGTGATCTAAAAGGAATACTTACAACTTTTATTCACCATATGTTTGATGAAAAAACAACTCTCAGATTTCGCCCGAGTTTCTTTCCTTTTACCGAACCAAGCGCCGAGGTAGACATCCTTTGCGTCATGTGCAGAGGCAAGGGGTGCAGAGTATGTTCACACACTGGATGGCTTGAAGTTATAGGAGCAGGCATGGTCCATCCGGCTGTATTTGAAAATGTTGGATATGATACAACACGTTATACAGGACTTGCCTTTGGCATGGGAGTAGAGCGTATTGCTATGTTGAAATATGGGATTGACGACATTCGGAAATTTTTTGAAAATGACTCAAGATTTTTAAGGCAGTTCTAATATGAAAGTTAGTTTAAGCTGGCTAAATGATTATATCCCGATAGACAAGGAATCATATAGTAATATTGCCGATTCACTCACTATGGTGGGACTTGAGGTTGATTCGGTTACAGACAGGTATGATTATCTGGACAGCGTTGTTGTTGGACGCATTCTTAATATCAAAACCCACCCAAATGCTGAAAAGCTCAAGGTATGTGACGTTGATATTGGAAGCCGTGTCATCCGGATTGTATGCGGAGCGCCGAATATATATGAAGATATGGTAGCTCCCACAGCTTTACAAGGCACCCGCTTCCCGGAAGGTTATGTACTTAAAAAAGGAAGAATCCGAAACGAGCTGTCAGAAGGAATGCTTTGCAGCGAAGCAGAACTTGGTCTTGGCACAGACCGCAGTGGCGTTATGATTCTTGATCAAAAACAATTGACAGGGAATAAGTTAGCAAAAACGCTTGAACTTTCAGACATGGTCTTTGAAATCGACCTTACCCCTAACAGGCCGGATTGTCTAAGCATAATCGGATTAGCCCGTGAAATAGCCGCCCTTCAGCAAACCACAATAAAATATCCCGAAACATTACTTTCAGATTCCGGCGATAAAATATCCGATCTTACATCTATTACCATTAAGGCGCCGGATCTTTGCCCAAGATATTCGGCAAGGCTTGTTTTTGATATTAACATTGCTCCTTCTCCTTTTTGGCTGCAAGATCGTCTAATGTCAGTCGGCTTAAGGCCTATAAACAATATAGTCGATATCACCAATTTCGTATTGATGGAAACAGGACAACCTCTTCATGCATTTGATTTTGACCGGCTGTCAGATCACAGAATAGTTGTCCGCCAGGCAAAAAAAGGTGAAACCTTTATCACTCTGGACAAGAAAAAGCATTTGCTTACCCCTGATATGCTTATGATCTGCGATGGTGAAAAGCCTGTTGCGCTGGCAGGTATCATGGGTGGACATAATTCGGAGGTAACTGAATCAACTACCAGGGTTCTTATCGAAAGCGCTTATTTTACGCCTGTGGGAATTCGCAAGACTTCAAAAAAACTTGGCATAAGCTCGGAATCCTCGCACCGTTTTGAACGCGGTGTTGACCCCGGGGGTATTATTACGGCTTTGAATAGAGCTGCTCAGCTTATGTCAGAACTCGACGGAAGCAGTTTAATTAAAGGAATTATAGATAAATATTCTAAAATTAACAATACCGGGCCAATAACTCTAAACGTTGAACACACTAATCGTCTTCTTGGGATCAGTTTTGATCAGGACAAAATCGAAAATTTATTAAAATCAATTGAATTCAATGTTGAAAAAACAGGCAACGACGAGCTTGCAGTTGTCCCACCCTCTTTCAGAGTTGACATAGCAAGGCCGGTTGATCTTATGGAAGAAATTGCCCGACTGTCAGGCTATAATAACATACCCTCTACCTATCCCCTGATACCGGCAGAAGCCAGACACCCTGAAAAACAGTTGAGGTTAAAAAACAGGGTGAAAAGGATTATGACCGGCTTTGGATTTACTGAAACAATTAATTACAGTTTTATAAATAAATTATCTTGCGATAGACTCAGACTTGAATCTGCTGACCAAAAAAGAAATATGGTAGACATATTAAACCCTCTGACCGAGGAGCAGGCAGTTATGAGGACATCATTAATACCAGGCCTTCTCGAAACAATTCGTCGCAACATAGCACAACAAATCAAGAGCCTGAGACTATTTGAAGTTGGTAAAAGTTATATCGGCCGGGAAAAAGACAATCTGCCGGAAGAGATAGAGATGTTAGCCGGCATCCTGACCGGATCTCGTACAAATGCCTCATGGTACTCAAAAGAAAGTGATTGTAATTTTTTTGACATAAAAGGAGCGGTTGAAGGACTGCTGAACAGAGTAAAAATTGATCCTATAAAATTTACCTGCATGCCGGATAATTTATGCACTTATACCAGACCTGGGCATACAGCTCAAATTCTGCAAGAAAAAAAGCTTATAGGTCTGGCCGGAGAAATACATCCTCAAGTTCTACGTAATTTTGACCTAAAACAGGCTGCCTTCATTTTTGAACTTGACTTGAAGGCCATTTCTGACTTGATACCCCTAACTATTCGTTCAAAACAAATTCCAAAATTTCCATCTATTTCAAGAGATATTACTATTATAATAAATAAAGATTTGGAATCCTCTAAACTGTCTGAAACCATTAGAAAATCTGGTGAGAAGCTGATTGAAAATTTATATTTGTTTGATGTATTCGAAGGTAATACTATTCCTCAAAATAAAAAAAGCATATCTATGAGAATAACTTACAGATCAAAACATAAAACCTTGGAAGATGACGAAGTAAATTATATTCATAAAAATATTACAGACAGGCTTCTCAAAGAATTTGACGCTTTGCTTCCAGCATAGAAGATGCAAAACAAAGCCCCTAAAAAAGAACTGCCTGACAAACTATATTTCAAAATAGGAGAAGTCAGTGAAATCGCCGGACTTCCATCATATGTTCTAAGATTCTGGGAAAACGAATTCTCTAAAATAAATCCCAAAAGAACTCCCTCTGGCCAAAGGCTTTACAGAAAGAGCGATATAGAGTTCGTTCTAAAAGTTAAACATCTTCTTTATGAAAAAAAATTTACTATTAAAGGCGCCAGGAAACATTTAAGCTCTGAATATAGAGAGAGAAAAAAGAAATTATCAACCGATGTTGTTAATAAAATCCGATCAGAACTAGAACAAATTCGGGATTTGCTTGACTAATTATCGCTGAATTTAAACGAATTTAAAATGTTGACAATGTAAAATTATTGTCGTATTTTGAACATTTCAGGAAGCGGGCATAGCTCAGCTGGTAGAGTACAAGCTTCCCAAGCTTGGTGTCGCGAGTTCAAATCTCGTTGCCCGCTCCAGTTAGAAAGTCCGCCTTTGCCGTTTTTATGATGATTTAGGGGCAAAGCTTTATCTAATTATGTGTGGTTTGGATTTAATTTATTTCTTATGATGATTTACATGAACAGATAAAGTTTTTCGATCCATAACCTAAGGATCTAATTGAATGATAAGAGACGGGCGGCAGCCCGTTTTTTTGTTTTTTGTATGAGTCATATTTCACGATGAAATTACAAAGAAATAAAAAATAAAGAGGAATTTATTGCTAAAGTTAAGGACTTATGCGCGAAGCTATGGGGATGGAACTGGTACATGTTGAATACCAACGGAAAAGCTGGGGCATTATAGCTCCGTATCTATATAGACAAACCAGGAGGAACGACATTATATAATTGTGTGTTTATCAACCGCTTCTAAGTTTAACGGAGAAAACGAATGGTTATATCAGATATAAAGCGTGTCGTTGAGCAGGTCAGCAGAGACAAGGGCATTGATCGTGAGGTCCTTATTAAGGCACTTGAAGATGCTCTGAAATCTGCTGCCAGGAAAAAATTCGGAAGCAATATTGATATTGAAGTTAAATATAATGAAGGATCAGGTGAAATAGAAGTATTCCAGTTTAAAGAGGTGGTAGAAAATATTACCGAACCAGACCTTCAAATCAGCCTTGAAGAAGCATATAACCTGGATCCGGAAAGCAAGATTGGTGACAGCCTCGGTACAAAAATGGATGCTTCAACATTTGGTAGAATAGCCGCGCAGTCAGCCAAGCAGGTTATCATTCAAAAAATGAAAGATGCGGAAAAAAATGCGGTTTATGCCGGCTTTATTGATAGAAAAGGCGAAATAATTAATGGAATTGTTCAGCGCGTTGATCGCGGTAATATTATAGTCAATTTGGGCCATACCGAAGGTATTCTTCCTGAACGAGAACAGGTTCCAAAAGAAGTATATCGGAGAGGTGATCGCGTCAGAGCTCAAATATTAGACGTGCTTCAAGACTCTAGAGGGCCTCAGATTATACTTTCGAGAACACACCCGAATTTTCTTGTCAGTCTTTTCAAAACTGAAGTGCCGGAAATTAGCGAGGGTATAGTTAATATATTGGCCGCAGCCCGCGAACCTGGTATAAGGGCAAAAATCGCTGTTGCTTCAAATGATTCAGATATTGATCCTGTCGGCGCATGCGTTGGCATGAAAGGCAGTCGTGTACAAAATGTTGTTCAGGAACTCAGGGGCGAAAAAATTGATATTGTATCCTGGCATATTGATCCTGCAAAATTTGTTTGCAATGCTCTGGCGCCTGCCGAAATATCCAGAGTCATTATTGATGAAAAGAACCGTTTGATCGAAGTAATCGTTCCGGATGAATTTCTTTCAATAGCTATCGGGAAAAAAGGTCAAAACGTACGGCTTGCTTCAAAACTCACAAAATGGCGTCTTGATGTAATTAATGAAACAAAATACAGCCAGGCCATGCAGGATGGCTACGACTCTCTTGTGGCCTTGCCGGGAGTTAGCATCAGCCTGGCAGACGCATTATATGAAAAGGGTTTCTTTTCCGCTGAGGAAATAAGTGACTCTTCATTAGAGGATTTGATGCAAATCAGAGGTATTACCGAAGAAAAAGCCATAAAGCTTCTTAAAACCGCAAAAGAATATGTTGCAAATTCTGATAGTTCTGATGAAGTATCTAACGAAATTTTATCAAATAATACGTTAAATGATGATGAAACATCCGAATCAAAAGAATCATCTGTTTCAGATAACCAGAAAAATCCTGATGCAGATAAAGGCGATGAGAAATATGCTTTTAATGATGATCCATTAACAGACTTTGAGGAAAACAATAGCGAATAGTTTTTTGAAAATATAAAATATATCCGCTTGTTTCAAAAAGCCAATCTATAGACTTAAGGGGGATGGATGGGGAAGATCAGAGTATATGAGCTTGCCAGAGAACTTAACATAAAAAACAAGGAACTACTTGAAAAGTTAAGTAAAATGGCTATTAAGGTAAGCAGCCATATGAGTTCTCTGGACGATGAAGCAGTAGACAGAGTCAAATCAAATCTTCTCGGCAATAAAACCGATGTTGTTGAAGTGACACGAATAAAACCGACTGTTATTCGAAGACGTAAAAAAATTGTGCCGGTTGAAGCAGTTCCTGAAAAAGAGGTGCCTCTGGAAAAAGTATGTCCTCCTGAAAAAATTACAACAGACGAACAACCATCTGAAAAAACTATAGAAGAAAAAGCCCCCATTGCAGAGCCTGAACTTAAAAAGGCCGAAAAGCCTGAAACAGTAAAAATGAAAGATGCGGAAAAAGGCATTGCTGAAAAAAAAGCAGTGCTTGCAAAAGATGAAAAAAAGTCTAAACAGCCACCTGTAGTAAAAAAGTCTGAAGCAGTAACTTCTCCTAAGGGGAAAAAGCCTAAAAAAGTAAAAAAGAAACTTAAAAAAGAGACGCCGGCAAAAATCATAAAAATGCCGACGCCACATGAAGAAAAGCTGCCTGAGACTGAACAACCTCAGATGAAAAAACTTGAAACAAAAGTAGAAAAACCGCCCGAAATAGAAAAAGAGGGGCCAATTAGCGGAAAGGTTCAAAAAGATTTATCCCCAAAAGAAAAAAAGAAAGGGAAAAAAGATAAAATAACAGAAGAACCTGTCACAGATAAAAAGTTTTTCAAAAAGAAAATTTCTTTTAGAAAAAAAGAGGTCATTGAAGGGGCAGACCTTTATCCAAAACAACATAGGGGCCGAAAAACACGTAAGGCCGTCGCTAAAACCAAAGCAGCCATACAAGCACAAAAACCTCAGATTACAATACCAAAAGCCATTAAACGCAGGATCAAAATTGACGACGCCATTGTTCTGGCTGATCTGGCAAAGCGCATGGGAATAAAGGCCAATGAAATAATTAAGAGCCTT
>JAJSZP010000033.1 GCA_030262775.1 Deltaproteobacteria bacterium
GGCCAGATCACCATTACGCACAGGGCTACCACGGCCATCAGCATTATACTGGCTGGAATGCCGTATAGAAAAAATTCGCCCGTGGTAAACTGCTTTGAATCATAGGCTATGGCGTTTGGGGCTGCACCCACCAGCAGGAGAAATGGCATACCCGCTGTTACCAGTGACGCATAGAGGATGACTTCTCCGGCCACGCCCAGGTACGGAGCAATTACCAATGCCACAGGAAGTGAAATGGCAATGGCTGCCACATTCATGATAAAGTTTGTCATCATCATCACAAAAAAAGCAATACCCAGGATAAATACAAAACCCGGGGAATCCTGAAACATCACCAGCCAGTTTACCGCCATCCATTTGGCAGCGCCTGTTTCCCAGAGGCAAAAACCAATGCTCATGGCGCCGGCAAACAGCAGTATAATATTCCAGGGGATCTCCTCCAGGTCACTTTGATCAAGAATCTTTGTAAGAAAGAATATTACGGTTGAAAGCAAAACAATCGCGGTTTTATGAAATATCTTCAATTCCGGTATAAATGACCGCAACGCAAGAAAAATGATCACCGAAACGACAACGACAATGGCTAAAATCTCATCCTTGGTAATTTTTCCCAATTGTGCATTGAGTTCTTTTGCTTTCTTACGGAGTCCGGGAATAGTTTTTTTCTCCGGCTTAAAAAAGACCATGAAAAATCCCCACAAGGCAAAGGTCATCAGCCAGCCAGGGATAAACATGTAATATGTGAGTTGAAAAAAGCTTATATCCTGATTCATAATATCATTAAAAAATCCGATGGCCACAGCCCCGCGTGCTGCGCCCAAAAGAGTTACGATACTGCCTGCGCCGGCCACATAGGCCATGCCGATAAAAAGCCCTTTGCCGAACTTGGTCTGCTTGTCACCTTCTCCGTACAGGGCATAGATGGCCATAAGCAAAGGGAATATAGTAGCGGCTACTGCTGTGTGGGCCATGACATGAGTCAGGGCCGATGTCGTCACAAAACAGCCGAGATAGATCATGCTGGTTTTTTCTCCTACAATATCCAGCATCTTATATGCAAGACGCTTGGTCAGGCCTGTCTTGGTAAAGACCATGCCTATGACTATTGAACCAAAGATAAACATAACCGATGGGTCCATAAAATCCTTAAAAGCTTCTTTGGCGGATCTGACCTGAAAGAGGGCCTGCAACACCCCAATCATGAGACTGGTCACACCGATCGGCACGACCTCAAATATCCACCAGGTGCTGGCCAGCAGAAACACGGCCAACGCTCCCTTGCCCGCGTTTGACAAAACAAAATGCTTTCCCGCAGGATCAATGGCGTCCGGCCATTGCGAAGAATAATATACAATTAGAAACAGGGAAATTCCTATTCCCATAAAAAGCAGGCGTTTCCAGTCTAATGCAGGCTTCTCTGGAGAAATCAAAATCTCATCAGGCATCTCCGGGAGGCCAGGCCCTTTAACAATCGGTTTTTTCTTTTCAACCATCTTAAACCTCCCTTACTCTACCACAATTTGGGTTAGTTCATTAAAAACGTCGCTCATGCGCAGGACGCCCCTTACTATCTTACCCTCCATCACCGGGATCAGGTTGGCGTCAGCCTGAATCATGATAAATGCCGCCTTTGGAATAGAATCATTTACGTCAACCTTGGCTTTGATCGGCATCATGATTTCACTCACCGGCTTTTTTGCCTCCTCTTTGCACCCTTCAGCAAACGTTCCTTCAAGAAGAGCTGAAAGTCCTGCGTAATCGCCGTTTCCCAGACCCTGGTAAGGCGACTTTTCATTTTTTCTAAGAAATTTTGGCTCAATGCCAATGAGAAGTTTCTCAAGTGTCAGGACACCGAGGAGTTGATACTTTTCATCAAACACCAGAACCATGCGATGTATTCCCAGGCCTGATTTCTCATCATAAGTACTGCGAACCAGGAAGATAGCCTCCCTTACACTCAGCCAATACGGAATGTGCGGATACTCGGTTATTTCAACCATTAAATCTTTAACCTTTTTGGCATTTGACATGCCACACCTCCTTTAATAATAAATTGTTTTGTGTAAATCCAAACAACGCAATAGTCTACTTATACTTTGCACGGCTATAAACTGCGCTTTTTGAAACGGTGAGGATTATAAAGAAAAATTAAACCACGAAGGACACGAAGGGGCACGAAGATTAGAATTAATGCTTTTTATAATTTCTTCGCGTTCTTCGTAAGCTTCGTGGTGAAAAAAACATAATAAAAAAGCTCAGATTTTGACCGTTCACAGTATAGCAGGAATCCAGTATTTTCAAGTCGTAATGGATTCCATCTTTCGCCTGCCTGTGCAGGCACGGCAGACAGGTGGGAATGACAGGAATGGAGAGTTTTGCAAAGGCCTCATGTTTTGCTTTATTCCTTTGATCTGCTCTGTATTACTAATGCCGGTTCCTTAATATAAAAGGCATAGTCTATCTTCCCTGAAGATTTTATTACAGCAAGAAATATGCCAATTCCCAAGAGATATTTTATGTCATAACAACTTATTGATATTTATTGTTTTTATTTTTTACAGCTACCTGGCAAAGAGCGACTCTTGATATATAATTTAGGCAAGTTATTGCCGATAGAGGCAAAAGTTTGCCGTTTTGAAAATGAATCTGTTTGACATCCAAAGACTATTTGTGATAATTATTTTTTTGGTGAAACTACAATCTCTATATATAAAAGACCTTGAAAAATCCATCATGCAGGAGTTTATCCTGGGTTCTGATGTGATGCATTCTATCATGAAGGAGGTTGATCAACTATCAAAATACGATGTGAATGTGCTCATTATAGGAGAAAGCGGCACAGGCAAGGAACTGCTTGCCAGGATTATTCACCTGAAAAGCCCTAGGTCTAAAAATCCTTTCGTACCGGTCAACTGCGGTATTCTTTCCGGCCTGATGTTTGAGGACAAGCTTTTCGGGCATGAAAAGGGCTCCTTTACAGGGGCCATCCGCAGGGAAAAGGGCTGCCTTGAGCTGGCTGACAAAGGAACCCTGTTTCTTGATGAGGTCGCTGAAATACCACTGGAAAACCAGGTGGACTTTTTGCGGGTACTGGAAGATTTCCAATTTATACGGATCGGAGGCAATGAGCTGATTAAGGTTGACATCCGCCTTATCTCGGCGACCAATAAGGACCTCAAGGCTGAGATGAGGCAGGGGTCGTTTCGAGACGATCTTTTCTACCGACTTCACCTGGTTCCTATATATATACCTCCTTTGAGAGAAAGAAAATCGGTTATCCCCAAGATGGTGGATCGCTTTCTTAATCAACTGGTAGCCAATTACAAAAAGCCCAAACCCACGGTAACATTAGAGGTTATTGATATTTTCTCTCGTTATAACTGGCCTGGCAATGTCAGGGAATTGAAAAATCTTGTTGAAAGAGTGTTCATTCTCAACAATCACGATGTAATAAATATAGAACATCTCCCTTCCGATTTTTTGTGGCATTTCAGAGATCCTCCCAGGATGATGAATCTGGAAGAAGTTAAGCAATCGGCCGAAACAAAAGCCATTTTGGACGTGCTCTGCCGTGTGGGAGGCGACAGAAAACAAGCAGCTAAAATGCTGGACATCAGCCCTCGAACATTGAGACACAAGCTCAACAAATATAACTTAAAGGTGGACCGAAAGGGTAAATCTATAGATCTTATTGGTCACTCCGAAGAAAGGTCTGTCGTAAAAACGGTTGGTTTATGTTTGGATTAAAACGGTTTTTCAAAAAACTACTAAAGGATGATACCAAAAAAGTTGAACAAAAGGTCACAGTTGAAGCCCTTCGAAATACTTTTACAAACAGGTATTTGAATTTTAAGACCCTTCTAAGCACAAATAACAAGGTGCTGGAACTTATAACCGACATGGAAGAAACATTTTCGGGAAGCCGCACTTTCGGCATGTCCTTTATTCGGGCGAACTGTACAGCAATTTCAGTTAATATGTACAAGATTATCAGTTGCTTAAATGAAATAGCCGATAATAAATATAAAGAACTTCCGCTGATACTTGAAGGTATTCTGCCGAAAATTGACAGGGAGTTACAACAAAAAAAGTTAGAGACAGGCAGTGAATTAGTCCTTCCGCTTGAGAGCATTGATAAAACTATGGCCGACCATGTTGGAGCCAAGATGGCAAATCTGGGCGAGGTTAAAAATGCTGTTGGTCTTTCTGTTCCCGAAGGTTTTGTCATTACGTCTGCTGCCCATGAGCGCTTCATGAAATATGGTAATCTGCAGGATGAGATTAACCGTCGGATTCAATTTCTTGAACCAGCAGATATCGCCAGGCTTCATGAAACCAGTTTTTATATTCAGAATCTTATTGCTGCTGCACCTTGTCCACCGGAACTTGAAGATGCCATTCTAAACGCCTACAATGACTTAATGGAAAAAGCAGGCCATGGCTTTCATGTTTCCATGCGCAGCAGCGCTCTCGGGGAGGATACCAGGGATGCTTCTTTTGCCGGACAATATCGGTCAGTACTCAACGTAAGCAGAGAAAATCTGATCCTTTCCTACAAGGAGATCCTTGCAAGTAAATATTCTGTTCCGGCTGTTTCCTATCGTTTAAACAAGGGGTTTCGTGATGAAGATATAATTATGTGTGTCGGCTGCATGACTATGGTAGATGCCAAAGCCGGTGGAGTCATGTATTCGGCAGATCCCGGGAATATACGTCATGAGTGTATTATAATTAATGCTGTCTGGGGGCTTGGCAAGTCAGTGGTAGATGGAAGTATGGCCCAGGACCTGTTTGTTCTTTCCAAAAAAAATCCGAAAATTATTTTGAAAAAAGAGATCAGCGCCAAAAAGCAGCAACTTGTTTCCGGCGCTTTGGAAGGAACACGCCTTGCTAATATAACCGAAGAACAGGCCAGCAAGTCGGCAATTACCTACGAACAAGCTGTTTTGTTAGGCGAATTGGCCCTTTGTCTGGAAAAACATTTTGGCGCTCCTCAGGATATTGAATGGGCTTTTGAACCTGACGGTTCTGTCTTGATTTTACAAAGCCGGCCGCTGATGGTGTCTGACAAAAAACCGACAGGGATTAATGATATTTCCGAATCAAAGGTTGACCTTCCGGTGATTTTGACGGGTGGTGTAACAGCCAGCCCGGGGGCAGCCAGCGGCCCTGCCTTTGTAGTTGAAACAACTGTAGATATGCTGCAGTTCCCGCCAGGAGCAGTTCTTGTAGCCAGAAATCCCCTTCCTAAATGGGCAGCGCTTTTAAATAGCGCTGTTGCCGTCATCACAGACAAAGGAGGTGTCACAGGTCATATGGCGGCCGTAGCTCGTGAATTCAAGGTTCCCGCTCTTTTGGGAACCTCAACTGCCACAGAGCATATCCGTAATGGAGACCTTGTTACGGTTGATGCTACCGGTTGTGCAGTCTATGCCGGCAAGGCTGAATCTTTCCTTGAAAAGGAGGCTGAAAAGACAAGCTTGATGAAGGGAAGTCCTGTTCATAACACCCTGGGAAATGTCTTAAAATATATTGCGCCACTCAATCTTGCCGATCCGGATGCATCAGATTTTACACCTGAAGGATGCCGGACTATACACGACATTATCCGCTTTGCTCATGAGATGTCCCTGCATGAGCTTTTTGGGTTCAAAAAGGACGCTTCTTCCCTGGAGCATCTAGCCAGGAGGCTGGTTATTAATGTTCCTATGCAGTGGTGGGTTGTTGATCTGGGTGGTGGTTGCAGAGAAGGAATGCAGGGGGATACGATCGGGCTTGAAGATATTACTTCCGTTCCCATGCTGATATTGTGGGAGGGAATAACGGCTGTGCCCTGGAAAGGCCCGCCGCCGATAGATACAAAAGGATTTTTTTCCGTCATGTATGGAGCGACAATGGACAGGAATCTTGTTCCCGGCATACGTTCACGTTATGCTGACCGTAATTATCTTGTGATATCCGAAAATTTTTGTCATCTCAGCTCGCGATTCGGTTTTCATTTTTCGACTGTAGAAGCTTTTTTTGGCGAGAAGGTGGCAGAAAATTACATCTGTTTTAATTTTAACGGCGGGGCTGCTGATGATGTACGCAGGGCACGAAGAACCGAGCTTATTAAATTGATTCTGGAAAAATTCGATTTTTGGGTCCAGATCAAGGGCGACACACTCTTTGCCCGGCTGGAGCGACAGGAAGTACCTTTTTTGAAAGAAAGATTGAAGGTTCTCGGTCATCTTGTAATGCACACCAGGCAGTTGGATATGGTACTGTCTAACAGCGAAAGGGTGAACAAGTACGTGGAAAAAATACTAAAAGAAGTTTCTTCATTTGTGGATGTTTCTCAATAATGAGTGGTCGACTATAAATCGCTAAGGAACACTAACTATTAAACGGCTATTCCAATACTGCTGAATTATGTGTTTTGGGGGGGATTACGTATGACTAATGAAAAAGAATTACACGGATATTATGCCGGCTTGCGCTCAAAGTTCATGGTTATCATTTTTTTCATAGCTTTTATTCCGTTAATGCTTTTAGGCGGGACTACTTACTATTACTATAGCACCACGGTCAAGGAAAAGATCAGAAACGAATTAAAGCTTATAACGAAAAACAGAAAAGACACCATTGATCTTTTTCTAAATGACAGGGCTAACTGTTTAAGTGTTCTGGCTTATACGCACAGCTTTGACTTTCTGAAAAAAAAAGAAAACCTGCTCAATTCTTTTCAGTTGTCAAAAAGGGTTTGCAGTGCCTTTCAGGATATGGGCATAATTAATAGTGATGGTGAACAGGTTGCTTATATCGGGCCGTATCACTTAACGGGTAAACAATACAGTACGGCAGACTGGTTTAAGGCGGTTATGAAAAAAGATGTCTATATCAGTGATGTCTTTCTTGGTTTTAGAAAGGTTCCCCATTTCATTATTGCTGTAAAAAGGATGGAAAATGGAAAGCCGTGGATATTACGGGTGACCATAGATATAAACAGGATAAATCATTTTATGAGCACAGCCCTTTTGGGTAAAGGCGGTAGTGACGCATATATCCTGAGCCTGGAAGGTATCTATCAGATAAGCGGCGCCGACACCGACCGGATATTGACTAAATCCGATTTTAAAATGCCTTCCGTGTTTCGAGGTATAAAAGAAAAAGAAAAGCACTACGGAGGAAAAACTCTCCTTTGTGCCAAGGCCTGGTTAAAGAACAACGACTGGCTTATGGTAATCGAACAGGATTTACAATATGAACTGGGCCCTGTGGTTCATGTTAAAAATACCGTTCTTCTCATCTTTATCATCAGCTCCTTCATTATTGTTATCAGCACTATTTTTATTACCAGACGCGTATTTGCAAAATTGGAAAAAATGGGCCTGGAAAAATTGCAGCTTAGGGAGCAGCTTGTTCGCTCTGACAGATTAGCGGCCATCGGTAAATTAGCAAGCGGTATCGCTCACGAGATCAACAATCCCATGGCTGTTATCTCTGAAAAGGCCGGCTGGATCGGAGACCTGCTGACCGAAGAGGATGTAAAAAATAGCCCTAATTACGATGAGCTGATCAAGTCTACCCAGGATATCAAAAAACATGTTCAGCGGGGGAAGAAAGTCATCAGTCGTCTTATGGGATTTGCCCGCAAAGAAGATATAGCGCATAAAAATGTAGATATAAACTCTGTCCTGGATGAAACACATGATTTCATGAATAAAAAGGCAATGTTTCAGAATATAGCCCTAATGAAAGAATTCCAGCCTGACCTGCCAAGTATAGTCACTGACGGAGCCCAATTACAACAGGTATTCATCAACATAGTGAACAATGCTATAGATGCAATTAATAAAGATGGCGTGATACGTCTCATTACAAAGGCGAAAGACGGGGGCGTTCTGGTCTCTATCGTTGATACTGGGCCGGGCATGCCGAAGGAAACTCAAACAAAAATATTTGATCCGTTTTTTACTACTAAGCCGGTCGGCAAGGGCACTGGCCTGGGACTTTCCACCAGTTACGGTATAGTTGAAAAATTGGGCGGCCAGCTTACGGTTGAAAGCGAAGTCGACAAGGGAACAACATTTCATATTGCATTGCCCCCAACTTGTATTAAGGAGTCGGAAGTCTAAGTTGAAAATATATAACTACTCAGGGGTGTTTAGACTGAGTAGTTACGAAAATATAAATAAAATATAAAGGAGATAGAAAATGGAGGAAATTCGGATGCTGTTGGTCGATGACGAGGACGACTTTAGAACAACTCTTGCTAACAGGCTGAAATTAAGAAAAATAGATATTATGGATGCGGGAAGCGGCAATGAGGCTATAGAGCTGATCAGGCAAAAGCCTTTTGATGTAGCTGTGATAGACGTTAAGATGCCCGGAATCGACGGCATTGAAACTTTGAAGCAGATCAAGCAGATCAAGCCGGCCATAGAGATTATTATGCTTACCGGACATGCTTCGATTGAGTCGGGTATGGAAGCCATGAAATTAGGTGCTTATGATTATGTAATGAAACCTTGTGATATCGACGAATTGCTTGTCAAAACAGGAGAGGCTTACCAGCACAAGCTGCTCAAGGAAAAAGAAAAATAAAGGAATTGCAGAGTATACCGTCAGACTTGAAAATTATATGTTGACCTTGTGGGAGGGAATAAAACCGCAGCCTCTGGAAAAGTCCGCTAATAGATACAAAAGAGCGTTTTGCAGAAACAACGCCGATCAGCATAGCAGTACTACATAATGTATCGCAACTCACGCCATCCTACGATATATGGCATGGGCAACGTGGTTTCATGTGTTTCTGCAAGACGCTCAAAAGGCTTTTTTTAGTAATGTTTTAAGCGATGATGGACAGAAGCTTTGTACCTGGGATGCGTTAGGAACGGGGACGAAATAACTTTCCGAACTATGCATCACAGCTTCAGACCACCTTCAACTTTTGTGATTTGAGATCGAACAAATTTGACCCAAATCTATACGCCTACTTGGGGAAATTATTCCGTTCCCGTTTCTTATATAATTTTTTCAATGACTCCCGCATGATAGAGTTTAAAAAAAGCATCTACAACATCAGGATCAAATTGGGTGCCGCTTCCTTCTTTAATTATTTTTATTATCTCGTTTTTCTCCATTTTTTTTCGGTAAGCTCTATCAGAGGCTATGGCATCATAAACATCTGCAACAGAAAGTATGCGTGCAAGTAATGGTATTTCTTTATTTTTTAAACCATCAGGGTACCCTGTTCCATCAAAGCGTTCATGATGATGTTTTATTATCTGTTTTTCACTGTCCAGCAACCATAGCTGTCCTATTATGCTTGCGCCGATAATTGGATGCTCCTTGATAATATTACGCTCTTCTTCTGTATAAGTTCCTTGTTTAAGCAGGATGGCGTCTCTTATTCCTATCTTTCCAATGTCGTGAAGGTGGCCTGCAAAATTGAGAATGTCTAATTCCTCTGAAGTGCAACCCATTTCTTTTCCTATAACGATTGATATACTGGTCACTCTGTTTGAGTGCTGCTGGGTATATGGATCTCTTGCCTCTATAGCTTTTACGAATGCATAGAGAGTTGAGAACAGATTTTCGTAGATATTCTCATAAAGAGCAAGATTTTCAATAGCATATGCTGCTTTGTTCGTCATAAATGATAAATAATATAAATCTTTTTCAGTAAAAAGAATGCTGGATTTTTTTATGCATGCAGTCAGAACACCAAATACCTTTTCCCTGATTGCCAGCGGTACTACCATAAATGATAATATGTCTTCAGGTAAACCCTTTGATCCTTTGTTTTCAGAAATCAACAACGGAATCTCATCTGATACGGTCTCCATTATCAATTTTTCGATGGCTTTATCTGTACCGGCGGAACTTTTAGTCTTGTTAGGGATTGATATAGCAGCAGTAACATTGAACGGCCTTTTTACAGCCTCATTGATTACATAAAACCTTGCTTCATCAGCATGTATGACCTTTATTGTTGTATCTACTAACCGCTTGAATACATCGGAGCTTGAACTTGTAATTGTAAAATCGCTCATTATTTTGTTTAAGATGTTCAGTTCTTCAACCTTATAGAGCAATTCTCTGTTTAATCTTTCAAGCTGTTCTTTACCTTCCACCTCCTTTTTTAACAGTATGTTTTCTATAAATAACTGCCGTTCACGTAAAACACGTTTGAGACAAACCTCTATCTGGTTAAGATTAATCGGTTTGATCAAGAAATCTACAACGCCGTTTTTAAGGGTTTTGATAGTATTTTCTATGGAAGGATAACCGGTCATAATAATTACAGGTATAGTATTATCAGTTTCCCTTATATGTTCAGCGAGTTCAAGGCCGTCCATTTCAGGCATATTAATATCGGTGAAACAGCAGTCAATGTTTTCGTCGCTTAAAATTTTTACTGCCTCAAGCCCGTTTTTTGCAGTAACTACCTGATATCCTTTTTGTCGAAAATATTCATTTGCTATATCCAGAATACCTTTTTTATCGTCTACAAACAGGATTTTTTCTTTTTTCTTTTTTAACATAGCGGTTCAACGCTTCCCACATCCTTAATAATTTGTCAAGTTTTCAGGAACCGTTAATATTCACTTGAAAAGCATATAAAATGCAAATATCATGAGCTTGGTGCCTTTGGAGCATGGGGCAGACTTTTTTGACAGGATTAACTGGGGTTATCGCAAAAAGATTGAGAAAAAACAATTGTTCAAGAAAAACATGAAAAATAAGAAACAGTTAGGCTTAAAGGAAAAAAGAGAACGACTGGTCTCCATAATAAATAGTTTCGACTCGCTGATAGTTGCATTTTCTGGTGGAGTCGATAGCACCTTTTTACTTGCCATTGCTCACAAATTGCTGAAAAAGAATGTGGTAGCGATATCAGCAACGTCACCTATACATCCATTCCGGGAAATAGAATACTCAAAAAAATTTGCCAACAACCTTGGAATTAAACACATTCTACTTAAATCAAGGGAATTAAATCATTCTGGCTTTATAGCCAACAAAAAAGACAGATGCTACATATGCAAAAAACTTCTCTTCGAGGATATTTTAAAAATTGCCTCAGATATGGGCATTGCTTGTATTGCCCACGGTGCTAACTTAGATGATCTTGATGATTTTCGACCCGGACTTTCGGCTGCGAAAGAAATGAGTGTTGTTGCTCCATTAATTGACGCAGGACTTTCAAAAGATGATATCCGCTCGCTTTCAAAAGATATAAATTTATCCACATGGGATAAGCCTGCAATGGCATGCTTTGCCACCAGAATTCCCTATGGGACCCCCTTAACTCAAAAAACACTGAGTATGATAGAACAAGCTGAAAATACCATAATAGATCTTGGCTTTAAGGCTTGTCGTGTAAGGTGCCACGGAAAAGTTGCAAGAATAGAGATCGACCCCGTGGATTTTGAAAAAATATTAAATGAAAAAATCAGGCTGGTGCTTAACAATAAATTAAAGGCATCAGGTTTTTCTTATGTAGCGTTGGACATGGAAGGCTACATTAAGGGCAGTATGAATATAATGCTAAAATAAATCGGGGAAGTTATTTCGTCACCGTTCCCAACCTTTTTCTGTTTTTGGGAAAGTTGTTTCCAGTTTGGATATTATTTTTTGAGTTGTTTTTTGATAATTCGCTTGATATTCTTGTATGGCATGGAGGATCTTTTTGGTGAAGGATTATTTTCACACCACTATAGAGGCTTTTTATATTTTAACCAATTGTTTTTATAAAATAAACCATCAATTTTTTTAACACCCTTATAAGGAGTGCATTAGCGATGAAATGGTTTCTCTATCTTATCAGTTTTTGTTTGATCGCGTCAGGTTCATGTTTTATTCTTTATACCATACAATACAGAGATCTGCTTAAAAACATGCTGACTAAAAGTTATGAAAAAATTATTGCAGCTTCAGCAATTATAATAGGTCTTTTGCTCATTATTTCCGCATTTCAGGCACAAGGCTTCTGGTTCATAGTATCTTTTGGGATTATTGCTATCTGCAAGGGTTTCTTTGTTATTGTTAACCCAAAAAATTCCCTTGATAATATCAGGAACTGGTATTTAAATACAGCTTCGGATCAAACTTACAGGCTGTTTGGAATAATTTCAATAGTAATTGGAACAGTGATGATAACCTGGATTTGACAAGGCTATCCTTTTACCAGCATGGTAGAAGGATCCAAAAGCAATTCAGGATAATCACAAGCATCAGGTCCTCCCTTTAGCGATTTAACATGAATTTTTTTCCCCTCGGGTTGAAGCTTAATAATAACATCAAAAAGATCAGATAGATGCAAAAGAGAAGCCGGAATACCATCCGAACCATATTCATCATGGCGGTGTGTCCTGACTGTAAACCAGGTATGCATGAAACGGCTTTCCACGAGCCTTTTTAATTCCGTTAGAGGCTTTCTTATGTCTTTATCAAATGGAAGGCCATCAATAAGAATTACCTGCGGTAAAAAAATGTTCTGCTCTATTAGATCGGTTAGCCTTTCTTCAAGTTTTGGCACGCTAAAGCTATCTACCCTAAAGGTCATTATAAGCCGGTTAGACACTATAGCTTCCCATAACTGTTCTGTCTGACGGATATTATATTGATCCGCAATATTTCGAAATACTTCTTCATACCACAAACACACTTTTTTTACTGGATCATCCAAGCTTATATGAAGAACATTTCTGTTTCTCAGAAGACTGTCAATGGCCAGTTGCACAAGAATCGCTGTTTTACCTAAACCAGCTCGCGCCAGCACAGCGCCAAACCCTCCTGACTGAAGAATATCCTCTGTTTTATGCCCCATAAGCCTTAAAGGATTACGGAAGATTAGCTCCTTTTTTAACATATTGAAATTCCTTTCTTTAAGATAAACGATCTGGTTGTTTGCCGCTGTTTTCATCCCATCATCATCAAAATTAGGCAATCCTTCACATTTAACAGTTTAGGGTTAATGGTTGATCAAACATAATTCTTCTTTTTTACCGCGGACTTTTTTTCCAGTTCCTCAGCAATCGAATTGGGGACCTGTTTATATATGTAAAATTCCATGGTAAACTGAGCCTTACCTTGAGTTAACGATCTCAATACCGTGGAATAACCAAACATCTCCGCAAGTGGAACCTGGGCCTCAATAACACTCATGTAACCTTCGTCCTGAGAAGCAAGAATTATTCCTCGCCTCTGGTTAAGTGAACCCATAACAGCACCTTGATATTCAGTAGGTGTCTCAACCACGACTTTCATTATAGGCTCATGAATAACCGGTTTGGCTTTTGCATAACCTTCCAGAAAAGCTCCACGGGCAGCTGCCTGGAATGCCATCTCTGACGAATCAACAGAATGAGATTGTCCGTCAGTGATAACAATTTTTAAACCAGTAACTGGAAATTCCATTTTAGGTCCTTTTTCAAGACATTTTCTGAATCCCTTTTCACATGCAGGAATAAACTGTGTTGGAATTGCTCCACCAGTAATTTTGTTTTCAAATACAAATTCTTCTTCAATAACCGGCTCCATATAACCAGCTACACGGCCAAACTGTCCGGCTCCCCCTGTCTGTTTTTTATGTGTATAGTTGAATTCAGCCAGTCTCATAATAGTTTCTCTATAAGATACTGTAGGAGTACCGATTGTAATTTTTGCGTTGTACTCGCGACGCATCCTTTCAACATATACTTCAAGGTGCAGCTCTCCCATTCCTGAAATAATTGTATCGCCTGTCTCCTTGCTTACAAATGTTCTGAAAGTTGGATCTTCCTTGGAAAAACGGTTCAAGGCTTTGGACATATTGACTTCAGCCGTGCTATCTTCAGGAATAATGGCGAGTGAAATAACAGGTTCAGGTATAAACATGGATGTTATGGTAAGATTAATGTCTTTAGCTACAAAAGTATCGCCCGAAGCACAATCAATACCAAAAAGAGCCCCTATATATCCTGCCGAGATTTTCCCAAGATCCTCCATCTGGTTTGCATGCATGCGAGCAACTCTGCCTACTTTTACCTTTTTTCCGGTTCTGATATTAAAAATTGTATCTCCCTTTGCAAGTGTTCCCTGATAAACACGCACATAGGTCAGCTGCCCGTACTGTCCTTCTTCTATTTTGAAAGCATAAGCAACAAGCGGTTTTTGTGAATCATTGGAAAGAATTACTTCAGCCTCATTATTACTCATATCAAGGGCATGATTTTCTATCTCTGATGGACAGGGCAAAAGATTTGTTACTGCATCAAGAATCGGCTGAATCCCCTTATTTTTATATGCGGATCCTATAAAAACGGGAGTTATTTCGCGGGCAATTGTACCTCTTCGCACAGCAGAAATAAGGAGTTCATCCGTAACGTTATCCTCAAGAGCAGCCTCCATGAGTTCGTCTGAAAACATAGAAGCAACATCAATCAGTTCTTCACGCTTTCCAACGGCTTTTGACAAAAGACTTTCAGGAATATCTTCAACACGAATATTTTCCCCATTTATACCATCAAAATAAACAGCCTTCATAGAAACCAGGTCAACCACACCTTCAAAATCCGCTTCAAGCCCTATTGGAATCTGCATGGCAACCGCATTGTGCCCAAGTTTGTTCTTCAACTGTTCGATTACACGGGAAGGATTGGCTCCGTTTCTGTCACATTTATTGATAAAGGCCAGACAAGGCACTTTATACCGCTTCATTTGCTGATCAACCGTAATGGATTGTGACTGAACACCTCCCACAGAACACAGAACAAGTATTGCGCCGTCAAGAACCTTTAAAGCTCTTTCTACCTCTATTGTAAAATCAACATGACCAGGGGTATCAATGATATTAATCTCATGGTCCTGCCATTCACAATATGTTGCGGCTGAGGCTATCGTTATGCCGCGCTCTTTTTCAAGCTCCATGGAATCCATTGTTGCGCCAATACCGTCTTTTCCTTTCACGTCATGGATTGCATGTATTCGTTTAGTATAAAAGAGAATCCTTTCGGTAAGCGTAGTTTTGCCTGAGTCAATGTGTGCGCTTATGCCTATGTTTCTAACTTTTTCAAAAGTCTTTTCCATAATGTTTTTATCCTAAGAATATATACAATATTACAAAAACTGAAAATAAAAAATCCCGCATTGGGCATTATACCATATGGGGATTTATATTAACTATGATTTCCAAATTAGAAAAAAGAAGTTACATAATCTCAATCCAATTCTCTATGGTTACAGTAATAGTCAATTATAAAACACCATTACATTAATTAGTTGACTTAAATTTACCGCCGTTAAATAAAGAAAACCTCTTTACTTATTGAAAAGAAGTTTGTCAAGAAAATTTTAAAACTCAATGTCTCTTTCTATAACCATACCTCCCTTGATAACTGCCTGAGATCCGCTCCTGTTATCTATTACAACATTTCCATTAATCTTTACATTTCCCTCAAAAAACACATCTCCGATTATTTTAAGGGAGTTGCAATCAATTAAAGAAGGAATGCCGTTCGCAAACCTTTTATTAAACATATCTATTTTTCTGTAATATCTGGGATCAAGATCTATATTTATATTTAAACAGTTATCCTCTTGTCCTCTTTTCGGGTTTACCATTAGCTGGTTATCGTCTGAAAATAAAAAACAGTCAGAACGAACAGCCAATAGTTCATTACATGTTTTAACAGGGAAAAAACGGGATCTGGGGACTCTGATTGCTGTTGCGCCTTCAATAATTGAGATTGCCGATCCCATTGCGGTTTCTATCTGGTATACAGGCGGGCTGAATTCATCCCTTGGATCCAGGTTTTTTGGATTCAGAATCATTGGAAGTTTAACTGTCCCATGCTTAGCTATTAAATTTTTTAAAAATCTTAAATCAAGCCAGATGTTATTTGTATTAAAATATTTATAACGACTTACATCCCTGCATCTTTCAATCTCCCTTTTCGGACATTGAGCAGCTTCACGCAAAATTAAATGGCCGTTCTTATGTCTGGCCATATGTCCTCCTTTGAAATCAATGGGCATCCTTTCCGAGACCTCCATCATAAAAGGGAAACCTTTCTCGGAAAAAAATCCAAGGAGCGATTTGTCTATAGTAGCGACTAAATTATCTGAATTTGCAATAAAAGCATATCGAATTCCTTCATCAAGCAGTTGCTGAAGGGTTCCGGACGTTAATAGCGCTGTATAAACATCTCCATGCCCTGGCGGATTCCACTCTATGCGTCGATTCCTTGGCCAGTCTGCAGGAGAAAGATCATGACGTAAGATTTTGGGAAACTTATGCTGAAGGAATAATTTGGGGAATCTGGATGGTTTAATTATTGACAGGGCGGAAATTGTATCCTGATGAGTACTGAAGCTGTTCATAAGACACAGCTCAACATTGAACTTTTCCGCTTTTTCTAAAATTATTTCAAGGAATGTCTTGTCATTTTTTGCCCGTATTAAAGACTTTGCTTTTGTCATGCCCATAGTTGTGCCCAGGCCGCCGTTTAAAATTATCATAACGACATGTTTTAATGCTTTTTCACCGGCATCTGCATATTCAGGCGTATTGCTTGCATCTTCAATCTCATTTGCATGAACGGGTCTTATATCCTTGTCATAAATAAATCCTTTTTCCTCTGCAACGACTTTTTTATAATAATATACAAACGTATCAATAACTATAGGCTGAATACCCTCTTTTTTCATTTTTGATATAAAGAACTGCAAATGTTTTGGTTCGCTCGGATTTTTCACAATAAATATCCCCTCACGGTTCACGGTTAAAAGCTTTAATCGTTGCATAATTCATTCAAACTGCAAACCGACAACCGGGAACCGTTTTTTTAACATCTAAATCAGCTCAATCCATCCAAAAGGATCTTTTGCCCTGCCATACTGTATGTCTGTGATGGTATTGTAAAACTTGTTTGCCATTGGACCAACGTTGCCGTTGTTTATGGTTAAAACCTTTTCGCCGCATCTTATTTCACCAACAGGTGAAATAACGGCAGCGGTGCCTGATCCGAAGATCTCTTGAAGCTTGCCTGATTCGTGTGCATCAATTAATTCGTCTATACTGATTTTCCTCTCTTCAACTTTCAAATTCCAGATTTTTGCAAGGGAGATTACAGAATCTCTGGTAATGCCTGGAAGTATGCTTCCGGTTAACATTGGAGTAATAATCTCGTCATCTATAACAAAAAATATGTTCATAGATCCAACTTCTTCCACATATTTACGTTCAACTCCGTCAAGCCATAAAACCTGTGTGTACCCATTTTTATGGGCTTGTTCGCCGGCATAAAGACTTGCCGCATAGTTTCCGGCTGTTTTGACATTTCCAACACCGCCGCGTATAGCTCTAACATGGTTTTTTGTTACCCAGATTTTAACTGGATTAAAGCCTTCTTTATAATATGCACCAACTGGTGAAAGAATAATAAACAAACGATAGGCATGAGAAGCACGTACCCCCAGAAACGGGTCCATGGCAATAATTGCCGGTCGTATGTAAAGTGAAGTTTCCGGAGCACTCGGGACCCAGTCCTTTTCAATATTCAGCAACTGTTTCAAGGCGTGAAAGAGAAAGTCCTCATCAACCTCAGGGATGCATAGAGCTCTTGCAGATTTATTCAGCCTCGTAAAATTATCTGTCGGTCGAAAAAGCTGAATAATGCCTGACTCTGTCCTGAAAGATTTGAGCCCCTCAAAAATGGACTGACCATAATGAAGAACCATTGTCGCCGGATCCATTGTGATGGATGAGTATGGCTCTATGCGTGGATTATGCCATCCATATTTAGGATTGTAATCCATATTAAACATATGGTCTGTAAATATCGACCCAAAATCAAGGCTGGAATCATCTGGCCGCTGTTTCAATTTATCGCATCTTTTAACAGTTGTTTGCACTTAAGTCCCCTTAACCACAGCATCATTAAGCTAAATGGATGATCAGATTTTGCCCGATAAATTCCATAGCATAAGACCGGTTTTTTTATCGTAAGCTTTTTCAAATGACTTTCCTTTTAATTCCTGAAGACTAATTTCGCCCGCAAAAATAATTGTTTCTGAAAAAAGATGCCCTCCAATGATTTTACCTTTTTCATCACTTAAAACAATGTGCGCATGTACAAATGGACTGCCATCTTTTATTGAGACGTTACCAATACATGCTGTGATTTCAAGAGGAGCATCTTCGTTGAAAGTTACATAAACCTGTTGTTTTTGGTCATAACATCCTAATGTAACAGATGAAACAGAGCCAAGAACTGAAAAAACAGCCGTCTGAATTGAGGCTTCTTCACAGAAATCTTCAACAGAGGCTGTCAAATCCTTACCAAAAGGAAGTTTTCCTAAAAAAAAACGCCCAATTTGAAATTCAGAATAAGATATATTCTTCATATAAACAAAAAATTAAATCTAATTTATGGTTTGATATTTTTATTTTATCTTTTGATATATAAGAATATTTTTGCTTTAAATCAAGAAATAAGTTTTTTGAAACATAGCTTTTGGAAATATCGCCCAGACGGTTTGTTTCATAAAACCAAAATATTACAAAATCTGATCTATTGACATCATTTTTTTATTCAGATAGGAAAGGTCAGGCTTTTTGATACAACCTAAGGAAAAATCCTGTGAAAGGAAAAATAACATATGAATATGTCAAATAATATGCCCGATACGGCTGGTATTGAACCTGTTAGATTTGGCCTTGACGACAAATTTAAGTTCGAATGCCATAAGGGTGTAAAATGTTTTACTAAATGCTGCCGAGGTATTAATATTAATCTTACTCCTTATGATATTATCAGGCTAAAAAATCGTTTGCAGCTTTCATCAGAAGAATTCCTGGCAATCTACACTGAACCACATCTTTTAGAGAAAACAGATCTGCCAGTTGTAACTTTAAAATTGATGGACGATGATGAAAAATCATGCCCTTTTGTAAGAGATGATGGATGCATAATCTATGAAGACAGGCCTACTACCTGTCGTTATTACCCTTTAGGAGTTGCATCTCTGAGTCACAAAGAAGGCGCCGATGATAAAGATTTCTATTTTTTTGTTCATGAACCTCACTGCCTTGGCTTTGAAGAGAAAAAAGTGTGGACAGTAGGAGAATGGCGAAAAGATCAGAGAGTTGACATTCATGATGAGATTAATGCCGGCTGGACCGATCTGCTTGTTAGAAAGAGATCTTTTCCAAAAAATGTAATGCTCACCGAACAAAGCAAGAAAATGTTTTTCTTGGTCAGTTACAATATTGACAAGTTCAAAGAATTTGTTTTTGAAAGTTCATTTTTAGAGCGCTATGATATAAAAAAAGAAACTTTTGAAAAAATAAAGAAAGATGAAGTTGCTTTATTAGAATTTGGAATCAACTGGCTGAAGTGGCTCATGTTTAAAGACGGCGATTTCAAAATAATTGAAAAGAAAACTGATTGATATTGGTTTAGCTGTCAATTGGGAAGGAAAATGGTCGAGTGGTTGACTGCTCGACCATTTACACGCCTTTGTGCTTAGTATTCTGTATAAAAAAGTCCTTCACAACTTGAAAGATCATTTAAACGAGCCTCAATATCTACATCAAAAAAATCTGCTGCCGGCTGGAATATTTCAGGGTTATCAGCCTGAACTTTTCGTGCAGCTTCAATAACAATATCAAGACCATTTTTTGTTATTTTTCCCAAAGGCTTTCTGCATTCTCCGGATGTAACGCCAAGAATAGCCATCAGGACCTTTATGCCCAGAGGATTCCTTGCCCTGAAAACAACTTTTCCGTATGGCGTCACTTCCCTGGTTTTTACAGTAACTATTTTAAAGAGCGGTTCAAGTGCTGACAACAGTCTTTTGGCCTCGGCCTGGTTACCCTGCTCAAGGAAGTTAACCATTTCAGAAACAGCTTTTGGAGCAATATTTGAAACAACGGAAATAACCCCGGCTGCTTTTATCTGCGGGTCAACCATCATATCATATGTCAGCCCATCATCACCGGAGAGAATGGTAAAATTATTTCCGCAACAAGCTCTGGTATGTCTCATATTTTCTATATTTCCAGTTGCATCTTTAACTGTATTAACATTTCCAAACTCCTTGTTAAGGAGAGCTAAATCTTCAGGTAAAAGTTGTGTGCCTGTTCTGCCAGGAATTACATAAGGAATAATCTCAACATCCGGAAAAGCTCTGGCAACTGGTCCAATATATTCTTTACGTATTTCAAGTGAGCTTGGGCCGTTATAATATGGGTCTACAAGT
>JAJSZP010000034.1 GCA_030262775.1 Deltaproteobacteria bacterium
GTAGTAATTGTGAAAAGTCTTTGTTTTTCATGGCTTCCTCCTTTTCGGAATATATCAAAAAAATAGGAATCATTGATTAATTTTCAACATTTAAAGGGAACATAGCCTTTTCAAAAGGCTAAATTGTTACAAAATCTTTTATAACAGAATCGTATGTCGGTCAAACAAACGTATAACCTCGGGCGAAACATTGACTTTCTCATGCCTGATTGTTATGAGTTATCATTATGGAACCAGGAAATATTGTAGAATATATTGACCACCAGAAAATTATGTGCGGTGTCATACTTGAAGTCAAGAAACAGAAGCTCAGGATTCTTACTGAAAATAATCGGGAAATCAAGTTGTCGCCTGGTCGGCTATCACACAAATGCAACACGCACCTTAACCTTTCAATGGGTAAATATAAGCTGGTAGAGGCATTAAAGCAAATAGCCTGCAAACGTAACGGCCTTATCAATCATATAGAGATAAAGGAGTTATGGGAAATTCTGAATACAGAAAAAAAATGGATAGATCTTGTTACGATGACTGAATTCTGTTTTCCGGATGGTCCTACTTATGACCATGAATCTGCAGTTGTAAGGGCATTTTTTAAAAACAGATCATATTTTAAATTTAACCGCGACCGTTTTTTCCCTTATTCGGAAGAGCAGGTAGAACAGATTGCCGGCCAGCAGAAAGAAGCCGCCCGAAAAAATAGTATTATAGATGACGGCTCTGCCTGGCTAAAAAAAATGCTTGATATCGAAAAACCTTACTTGCCTGATGATAAAAAAGAATGCATGGATATTCTTAAATCCTGCTATTTCTTCCAAAAGGAAAGCCCGCACTACTCCATTGGCAAAACAATTCTTAAAAAAGCAGGTATAGATAACATAGAAATAGTATTTCGGATTCTTGTAAAGCTGGGTGTCTGGGATAAAAATGAAAACATTGAATTGCACAGGTATAAAATCCCGACCGTTTTCCCTGGCGAGGTCATAAAGAATGCAACAGATCTGGTCGACAGGCATAAAGATCCTGCCGACTTTAAAGGCAGGCTGGACCTGACCGACCTCTCTGCAATTACGATAGACGGACAATCAACTCTTGATTTTGATGATGCTATAAGCATTGAAGACAAAGGTGATCATTATCGTCTTGGCGTTCATATCGCCGATGTAGGCCATTTCATTAAAAAAGAAGCTGTTATAGACAAAGAGGCTGTTAATCGGGGAAGCTCCATTTATATGCCTGACCGGAAATTACCGATGCTGCCTTCATGCCTTGCAGAAAATCTATGCAGTCTGATAGCAGGGAAAGTTCGTCCGGCTATAAGTATAATAATTAAATTAAGCAGATCATCTGAAATAATCAATTACGAAATTGTTTCGAGCCTGGTTAAGGTTAAGAGGCAACTAACCTATTATGATGTCAATACGATTGCCGATGAAGATTACGAAGTGCTTATCCTTCACGATATGGCAAAAAAGTTTCGGGAAAAAAGATTAAAGCAGGACGCAATTCAAATATCTCTGCCTGACATCAACGTGTGGCTGAACAATGGCAAAATAAATGTTACAAAAATAAACAGAGAAAGCCC
Source organism: Deltaproteobacteria bacterium (assembly GCA_030262775.1). Taxonomy (GTDB): domain Bacteria; phylum Desulfobacterota; class Desulfobacteria; order Desulfobacterales; family ETH-SRB1; genus B13-G4. The sequence goes on from JAJSZP010000034.1 coordinate 1,586, forward strand.
TGGAAGGATGCTTGTTTCAGAAATAATGATCATGGCCAACTGGCTTATGGCGAAATTCCTTCTGAAACATGATATACCGGCAATTTTCAGGTCTCAGGCTGAACCAAGGGAACGTCTCTATAGGGGAGAAGAAGGCACACTTTTTCAAAACTGGATGCAGCGAAAATTCTTGAGCCGTTTTGTTTTAAGCCCTGAAGCAAAGAATCACTCAGGCCTTGGATTAGGCGCCTATGTTACTGCCACCTCTCCGATACGTAAATATTTTGACCTGATTACACAGCGTCAGTTAAGGGGAATTTTAGGGTTAGAAGAGCCCTATTCAAAGAAAGAAATAGAAAGTTTAATACAGCGCCTTGAACAGCCCATGAGTTATGTATCAAAAATCCAGCGCAGTCGTTACAGGTACTGGTTATTGAAATATCTTGAAAGGAAAATCAGAGAGAAACAAGAAGCTATCGTTCTCTCCAGGCGAAAAGAAAATTATCAGGTGCTGCTTACCGAATATATGATTGAATGTGACCTGCCTATATCCATCGGTATTAACTTAAAGCCTCAGGACTTAATTCACGTTACAATACAACATGTAAATGCAAGAAAAAATGTTATTTCCGTATTTGTAAGCTAATGCTGAATTAACCATTTACCTGGGAGTCAACGCCTTTAAACCGAAGTTCCCCCCTCGGTCTAATAATATCAGGCAGTTAACTATGTTGTAGCCATGTAACAGACATAATTATTTCAAGTAGTTACGAGTCCCTGGGGGAACTTCGGATTAAAGGGTTGATTATTTATCTTTCATGCATACAGACAAATTTTCTAAAAGGCTTTCCCAGAGCTTTCGTATTGCTTGAGCTGATGACGAATTTGAATCATATTCAAATATCGTTTGTCCCTGGATCATGGCTTTTGTAAAAATTTGATCAAAAGGTATATATCCTAAACAGGTCAAACCTTTTTCTTTTGCGAATTTTTCTATTTCATCAGTAATGTCTTTATTGAGATCAAATTTGTTGACGCAAAGAAAAGCCGGCACCTTGAAGTGATTGGCCAGTTGGACAACCCGCTGCATATCGTGTTTTCCGGATACACTAGGTTCTGTAACAATAAGTACAGCGTCGGCTCCGCCTATGGAAGCAATTACCGGACAGCCTATTCCCGGAGGGCCGTCAGTAAGAATTAGATCAAGCCCCTTTTCTTCTGCAAGTTTTTTGGCTTCCTGTCTTATAAGCGATACAAGCCTGCCTGAATTTTCTTCAGCTATACCAAGCCTTGCATGTACCAGTGGACCGAAACGCGTATCAGAAATATACCACTCTCCGCAAGTATTCAGAGGAAAGTCTATTGCTTTTTCAGGACAAAAATAAACGCATACGCCGCAACCTTCACATTCAATTGAATTAACCTCGAAAGTTTCGCTTATGGCCCCCCATTTGCATAAATCAATACAGAGACCACATTCCGTGCATTTATCTTTGTTTATAATGGCCGTATTGCCGCCCTGAAAATCGTGTTTTTCCAGGATGTCCGGAGCTGTAACAAGATGGAGATCGGCTGCATCAACATCTGCATCGCAAAGCACCTTGTTTTCTGCAAGATACGCAAAGGCAGCCATTAAACTGGTTTTACCGGTTCCACCCTTGCCGCTTATAATTATTAATTCTTTCATTTAATTCACTATTCTCTTGATATTATCATGTAAAGTTAAAAATTTTTCTTTAAATCCAGGGAGTTTTTCAACGATCATATCACCTCTTGAGTAGGCCTCTGCTATATTTCTGTCAAAAGGTATTTCCAAAAGAACAGGGACGCCCTCCTTTTTTGCAAAGTCCTTAACTTTATTATCTCCTATATCTGAACGGTTAATCACCAGCCCACATGGTATATTTAACATTTTAACTGCGCCAACGGCGAGTTTTAAATCATGCAGACCAAATGGCGTAGGCTCGGTGACAAGAAGAATAAAATCAGTGTTCTTCATGGATGCTATAACCGGACATGATGTACCGGGCGGAGCATCTATAATGGTGAATTTGTCTGGCTTGGTAAAGGAACGAACCCTTACGATTAACGGAGGAGACATGGCTTCGCCCACCCTTAACTTGCCATGAACAAACTCTATACCGTTACGGTAGCCCTTTTGTATGATACCCAGTTCGCGGCTTATCTCTTTTATAGCGTTTTCCGGACAAACCTTTTCGCAACCTCCGCAACTGTGGCATAGCTCAGGAAATGTCATAACTGTAGTATCGGCGATCACGATTATAGCTTTGAATTGACATATTTCATCGCATTTTCCACATAGGTTGCATTTTTTTTCATCTATCTCTGGAACAGGTGTTGTGACTGTAATAGTTTTTTCAAATACCGGATTAATAAAAAGGTGGCTATTTGGTTCTTCCACATCACAGTCCAGCAGTTGAACATCAGAGCCAATTGCCATAGCCAAATTCGTAGCAACAGTTGTCTTGCCGGTTCCGCCTTTTCCACTTGCAATACTTATAATCATTATAATGATCCATTTCAGGATGGTTAATAAATGGCCAAACAGTCAGCAAACAATTTAACAACAGCTAGGCCATTTGTCCAGCCGGTTAATGTAATATCCAGGTTAATGGTAATCGTGAGTGCCCAATACTACTTTGATTCCAGTCTTTTTTTCAATATTTTGGGCCTTTTCTTCCGGGTCACTATAAGGGCAGCCCGGCATTGCTTTGACACAGCAGGAACTTAAATATATTGCGTCTGGCTTGATTTCAGACAATTTCATTGCCATATTCACATTTGTAGCAAGTGCACGGCCCGGGCATTCACACTTTACAAAAGCTACAACCTGAGACGGTTCTTCAAAATTACCATCGCCAAGAGATGCTGCTTTCAGGCAACGCCATTCACCAGGACATCCGTCCCCACTATCCATGTATGAACCACAACCTATAACTGCGACTTTTTTCATTTTAATTTATCCTTCCTTTACTTTATGTTTGTTAACTATAATTTATCATTAATTTATTCTGAAATATTAGTTTTACATCCCGGCATGAGATACTTTGAATTTGACAGGGAGCCATGTAAATAGGCTTGCAATACATCCTCGGCGAGTCCTGATATCTCGGAGATTATTTTGACTCCTGTTGACATAAGCATCATTGAAAAGGAACGTGAGATGGCACCGCAAATCAGAACATTTACTTTAAGACTGTGGATAAGAAGACATCTTTTAGATATATCCTGTTCGCCAAGATATATTTCGAAACGTTCGATCTCGCTCAGGTTTTTTGTATTTATAATCAAAAGCCTTGAAGCAGTGTCAAAAACCGGCGAAACTTTATCATTCCATATCGGTACGGCAATTTTCATGGGGAGATTACCTCCCTAAACCTCTATCGCTACGTCCGCCGCCACCCATTCCTCTTCCTCCGCCGCCACCCATTCCTCTTCCTCCGCCGCCACCCATTCCTCTTCCTCCGCCGCCACCCATTCCTCTTCCTCCGCCGCCACCGCCACCGGAACCTCTGCTGGCACCCATACCTGATCCTCCACCAGAATTTGGTCCCTGAGCGTATCCCGCGGGCCCTGATTCACCTTGATATTCGTCTGATTTTACTTTTCTTGGAGATGCAGGATCAGCGTTTTTATATTTTTCTAAGGCTTCTATTACTGAGCCAGTATGACCGGTAAACAATTCCACACCGGATGCAGATAGCGTTTGCTCAGCTTTTGGGCCGCAGTTACCGGTTATCACGGCCTTAGCGCCCTTTGAAACTACAAACTGTCCAGCTTGAATGCCTGCACCACCAGTTAATGAAACGCCTTTATTTTCAAAAGCTTCAAAACTCATATCATCTGTATTGACTATTAAAAAATAGGCACACCTGCCAAAGCGCGGGTCTATTTGCGAATTTAAATCCTTTCCATAGGAGCTGACAGCTATTTTCATATCTTGCTTTCCTTTTAAGAATTAAAATGTGTCTTTTGAAAGATAGTTTCTAAAAAGTTAATGTAAAGCATTTTCCATGCCAAGATGGAGCACGAATGGATAATAAATATAACTTATTGAATTGGCTGCAAAATCATCAATAATAACCTTAAAACAAGGATGCGAAATAAAGATGTAATGATATCAAAATTGCAATAGTAGGGAAATATAAATGCAAATATGCAATAAAGCTTGCAAGAAATGCGGGCTATTTTTTCGACCTGCCATCTGTTTTTGGAATTTCAAGTTTCAGACGTTTTATTTTACGCCATAAAGTTGTTGGGTGAATCCCCAGTTTCGTTGCAGTTAAACTTCTGTTCCAGCTATTTTTCTTCAGGACATCGAAGATAAAATTCTTTTCAATATCATGAAATGAAAATTCTTTTTGTGATGGAGCCCCGGGCAGGCTTATTCTCATGTTGTCGGATTGCTGATGCAAATATTCAGGGAGATGTTCGATTCCTAATACTAATTTTTTACACACAAGGGTTGCGTATTCAATTATATTTTCCAATTCGCGAATATTGCCGGGGAAGTTGTGTGACAAAAGGAAAGATAGAGCTTCTGAAGATATCCCCTGGATTTTTCTGTCATTCAGCCGGTTGAATTTCCGGATAAAATGCTCATACAGCAAGGGTATGTCTTCCTTTCGTTTTCTTAAAGGAGGAAGTAAAAGTTTGACTACATTAATACGGTAATAAAGATCATCTCTAAAAATTCCATTTTTTACAAGTTTTTCCAAGTTTTTATTTGTTGCCGCAACTATCCTCACATTTGCTTTAAGAGATGACGTACTTCCGAGAGGCTCATAGACTTTGTCCTGCAGGACACGCAGAAGCTTTACCTGGAGCAATTGAGAAATATCTCCGATTTCATCCAGAAAAAGAGTGCCGCCTTCTGCCAGAGCCAACCGTCCTGATTTATCCTTTTTTGCATCTGTAAAGGCACCTGCTTTGTATCCGAATAATTCGGATTCAAGAAGAGTATCTGGTATAGAGCCGCAGTTAATGGTAATTAAAGGGCCTTTTCTCCTGTTGCTGACGGAGTGAATTGCCTTTGCAAAAAGTTCTTTTCCTGTGCCGCTCTCACCTTCAATGAGGACAGTAGCGTCACTTTCAGCAAAAAGTTCCAGCATGCCGAATAGACGTTTCATTTCCTTGTTTTTGCTTATGATATCATGAAATGTATGCTTGTCGGCCAGTTCCTTGCGCAATTCTTCCAGCACGCTTAAATCTCGGAATGTCTCGACTCCCCCTATTATTTCCCCTTTATTATCTTTTAAAAGAGCAGATGATATGCTAACCGGAATTCGTTCTCCTGCGGAATTAACGATAAATATAGACTGATTTACAAAGGGATTGCCTGTTTCAATGGTTTTTCTCAGCAAGCAGCCCTGTTCGCATATGCTTGCCCTGAAAACTTCCCAGCAGTATCTTCCGATTGCCTCATTTTTTTTTATTCCGGTTATTTCCTCAGCAGCTCTATTAAAGGAGGTCATCTTCCATTCAAGGTTAACGGTAAAAACGCCATCGGCAATACTATCTAAAATTATATGTGTCTGATTTTCAATCGGCTGTTTCATAAAAAATAATTTGATTTTGGCATGGTTTTTCAGGCTAAGGTAGTAGGGTAAAAAAGATAAGGCGAAACTGATCAAAAGTCAAATATACGGAGAGAATTATGCAAACAAGTGGCAATTATACTGTTTTGACAGCCGAGGGGGTTGTATCAGGCATAAAGAACGGCGATACTATGGTTTTACTCCTGCCGGCGCAGCCTCAAACACGAACCATCTTATCGCCAAATTCATCCTTTAGCCGACCGTTGACCTTTCGGCTTTAGCTCTTTTTTCAGTTTCTTGTTACCACGGGGGTTGATATTGATTATGGGAACATGGCTCAAAGATTTACTGTGCCCCTTGCTAAAGGTTAACGGTTCAAGGTCAGAGAGCTCTGCCTCAATATGGCAGGCGGGGATGAAAAACACATAAAAAGTTTTTAAAATCCGATCAGTTTTTTCAATACTCAAAAAAAATTGAAAATAAACTTGCTTTCTATCTAAAAAGTGTTATAATTTATTTAATCAATAATGGTCGGTTCTTAATTGGCGGACCGGTTTCGTTCTACAGGAAAGTACCATTTGTCAAAGTGGCATCCTGAAGTTTGAAGCTATGAGAATTTTTTGAAAGGAGGATGTCAAATATGGCTAATGGAATTGTAAAATGGTTTAATAGCAGCAAAGGGTATGGCTTCATTGAGCAGGAAGAGGGTCCGGATGTTTTTGTTCATCATTCAGGAATCAATTCAAGCGGTTTCAAGTCTCTTAATGAAGGCGATCGAGTTACCTTCGACATTGAGCAGGGACAAAAAGGTCCTGCTGCAGTTAATGTCACTGTAGTTTAGAGCAATATTTCTGAGTTAAAAAGGGTATTCCATCGAAGTATTAGGGGAATGCCCTTTTTATCTTATGGGCTTATAAGCTATAAGCTGTATCACTGTTTTGATCAGATATTTATCTTTTTGTTTATAACAATATTTTTTTTACCTTGTCGTATGCTGGCGGCACCAATATCAGGGTCATGTTCGAAAAAAAGTATCCATTTCTCTTTTAATGCTCTGTTTAAAAATTTTTTCTTTTCACCGACTATGGTTACAGGGTAGTTATCATATGCCATATGCCATAGATAGGGCAAATGTGCTGATGTGGGAATAAGATCCGCGCAAAAAAACAAGGAATTTGTTTTGCCTTTTACAAGTAAGTGCTGCTGACCGTGCGTATGGCCCTGGGTTACAATAATATCAATGCCTTTAAATAATTCCTTTTGTTCATCTATCAGCTTTAAAACTCCATATTCCTCCAAAGGCATAAAGTTTTCTTTTATATAACTTGCCGCATCTCTGGCATTTGGTTTTATAGCGAATTCCCAATGTTCTTTTTGCAGATAATATGTTGCATTCGCAAAAGTCGGAACAATATTCCCATCCTTAATGGACGTTGAACCACCTGTGTGATCAAAATGAAGGTGTGTAATAATAACATCTGTAATGTCGCTACAGGTTAATTCATATTTTGCTAATGCCAAATCTATATCTGTCGAGCTCTCATCAATTTTGTATATTTTTTTCAGCTTTTTTGAAAACTTGTTACCCAAACCTGTATCTACAAGAATTATTCTTCCTTCACCCTTTATAAGAAGAGATCTTGTTGTCAATTGAATGAGATTTTTATTATCGGAAGCGATCTTTTTTTCCCACAAAGCCTTAGGAACCACTCCGAACATGGGGCCTCCGTCAAGTGAAAATCTGCCCATTTCAACAGAATAACATTCATAATTTCCGAATTTCACAATTACTCCGGCATGCCGCTTTGTTAAAGTAAGTCTCTATCAGTTAACAACCTCTTGGATTTTGCTTGATTGTAGAATTGCCATAGAGCCAAAATGTCAGAAAAGGGCCTGCTTTAAGTTGGCAACCTAAATTAAGTGGCCATGCATCAGAAGGATTTGGACTTGATCCGATGTTTGTTTAGATGTATCCTTTTCGGATTAAAAGCGCAGCCGTTACTCCGGTTAAATATTTTGAATTTTTATATTCGTTAGTTTCTTGACTGAACTGCGTTCTGCAGCCAACCCCACATGAGGGGCTTTTATCTTTAAGAAAACAGCGCTTGATTTTTTGCTCCCTAATCATATCCAATGCCGCATAGGCTCCTTCAATAAATGCCTTAGTATTATCATCACCGTAACTATTTATAACTTTTGCCTTTCCATCCAGAACATCAAAGCCATCTCCGCCAAGGAGGCTTGAGGGGGCTCTTGGAGTAGTAAGTCCGCCAAGCTTTTCGGGACAAATCGGAAGAATTTTTTCAGATTCCAGCAGCTTCATTAAGGCTAAGTTTTTTTTGCTTTTACCATCATATCTGCATTTGAATCCTAGAAGACAGGCGCTTATCGCTATCATCAACTTCTTATTCTTTTATTCTTTGCACAAAGCAATATACTGAAGGGCTTTATGCTGGACTCCAACATCAGGATAATTGCTAAGGACAGCCTCGAAACGGCTCAAAGCTGCTTTATAGTGCTTGCTTTTGTAATAAAAAAATCCTACGTAAAATTCATGCTCCGCAAGACTTTTTAAGCATTTTTTCAACTTAACTCTGGCCTTGTTTGCATAGGCATTTTCTGGAAACTGTTTGATCAGTTTCTTAAAAACATCAAGTGCTTTTTGTGCTGTGGTTTGGTCTCGATCAACAGTATCTATCTGTTCAAAATAGCAAAGTCCTGTCTGATAGATAACATAGGATGTTGCCTCATTACGAGGATGAAGGTTAACAAACTCTTCATATGCAGATATAGCCTCTTCATACTCCTTGAGTTTGTAGTATGAATCAGCAATTTTTAGCTCTGCAAGGATTGCATATTTACTGAAAGGATACCAGTCCCTTAATTTTTCAAAGTATTCTATTGCTGCTTTATAATTTTTGTTTTTAAACTCTTCCATTCCACTACTTGCAAGTTCCTGGATGCTCTTTTCTTCTTCTTTTGGCTCAAGCCATGCGCAACTTGAAAAGACAAGCAATGAAATGATAGCAATTGTTAAGATACGTTTCATTATTTATAAATTAATATTTTCGTAATAGTTTAGCCACTAAGGCACAAAGTCGCAAAGAAGATATATAAATTACCTGCCACGCCCATAGGCCGTGGTTTGATGAAAACCCCTCGAAGGGGGGTCATTGTCGTATGAAAATTTCTATACTATTCAATTAAGGACAATTATTTGGATGAAGGTCTATAGCTTTTCAATATAATGCTCTGCCGAAAATACAGCGCTTGCTGCATCTCCAACAGCGGTTGCAATCTGGCGCAGACCGGTACTTCTTACATCACCGGCTGCAAACACGCCCTGTACTGATGACTGCATATTCAAGTTGACAATTATAAAGCCGTTATCATCTACTTTTACTTCATTTTTTAAAAAATTTGTGTTGGGTAGTATGCCTGTCCATATAAAACAGCCGTCCACGGATAATTCTTTTGTTTCCCCGGTTTTAACATTTTTTGCTGTAATTTTTTCTACATTAGCTAAACCATCAATGCTTGTTAATACAGAATCCCAGACAAATTCAATTTTATCATTGGCAAATGCTCGTTCCTGCAGGATTTTGGTTGCCCTTAATTGATCTCTTCTATGAATAAGATAAACTTTTTTTGCGAATTTGGTCAAAAATATGCTTTCCTGAACAGCGGTATCTCCGCCCCCCACTGCCGCAACTCTCTTATCTTTAAAAAAAGGTGCGTCACAGGTTGCACATGTAGATAAGCCTTTTCCAAAAAAAACATCTTCACCTGGGATGCCGAGCTTTTTGGGTGAAGCTCCTGTAGCTATAATAATTGTATGGCTTGTGATAGTCCTGTCGCTTAACTTGATCTTCTTGACAGGCTCAGACAAATCAAGAGAAATTACTTCATTTGATTCTATATTAAGATCAAATTTTTTAACCTGCTCGGTCATTTTCTGAATCAAGTCAGGCCCGCTAATTCCTTCAGGAAAGCCGGGATAATTTTCAATCCAGTCAGTTGTGAGGACCTGTCCTCCCGGCATAACTTTTTCAATCAGGATTACATTCAATCTGGCGCGTGCAGCATAAAGACCAGCGGTGAGCCCGGCCGGACCACCGCCGATTATAACAAGTTCATAATCAACATTTTTCATTACGTAAAAGTTTCCTATAAAATTTTGTTTATAACTTCTTCCAGCTTTGATTTGGCAACTATACCTATCACCTGGTCCACTACATTACCATCCTTGAAGAACATAAGCGTGGGTATAGATCTTATTCCGTATTTGCCGGGACTGGTTGGATTATCGTCAACATTGCATTTGACAAACTTAATTTTATCTCCAAATTCACCGGCAAGCTGTTCTACCAAAGGAGAAATGGCCATGCATGGCCCACACCACGGAGCCCAGAAATCTATAAGTACCGGTTTGTCAGACTTCAGAACCTCGGCATCAAAAACACTGTCATCAATCTCCAAAATACCTTCGGCCATAATAATTATCCTTTCTATAATAAATTTTATAATACAAAAAATATAATGTTGTAAACAAGTATTGTCAACCTTGTTGCTGGATATTTGATATAAACTATTTTTATGTCTAAACTGAAGTTCCTGAACCAATTTGTGATTTAACCAATTGATATTATAAAATAAACTTTATTTTTTGGTTTGAACCGGTGTCTTCCTATAGTGGACCCCGAAAATGAGACAGTGTGTTAAGGTGTGTTTCCAGGAAAAACGACCACATCAGTTGTTCTCAGGGAAATACACCTGCTGAGGTGTATTGGGGAAAGGTGGGGACCTTCAGCTTCGAGAATAGACCACATTGACTCATAGGAGCCCGGTTAGCAGCTTTCCTAAATGCCTGACAATGCGAGATTGGTGCGTATCGCATCAGCATCCGAGGCGTGGTCGATCTTAACCTCAATCATAAACACTCGTTCGTTCGGAATTTCTCCTTTCCAGATCAAGTGATCCTTGATCTGTTTTGCCCGCTCTTGGGCAAGACGCCGTAGGCTGATTTCATCAATCCCCATCTTTTCGATTAATCGTTGCCTGGCTGCGGCAATGAAAACCTCGGGTTCAATCCGTGGTGGTTCGGACGTCTCCGACTCAATTTCAAACAAGGTACTAGGGTGTTCTCCAAATCTGTCCGTATAGGCCTGCGTTATGAGACGTGCAAGGTCATCATCAGACAGCGAAATATCTTCAGCGCAAGTGGGCAGTGATAATTCAAGGGCTGCCAGCTCTTCGAGTTTTGCACGTTTCAATTGGCCTATCAGTTCTGCTTCAGCCAGCGCCACCCTGTCATATTCAGTATCCGCAACCCCTTTAATTTCAAGTCTAAGTGCTGGTCGCTCGTGGAGCCCCTTAGCCAGTTGCTCAAGCTTTTTGATCTGCTCAGTCCCAAGTGCCGCACTGCCGAATTCAAACTCCACAAAACTCAGCCCTTCCCCATCTTCTCCGACAAGACCAGCCAGCATGTCAAACGGGGAGCTAACGATTTTGGTGATCAGATTGACCAGAGCGTTCACCACAATACGGCCATAACTGAACTCAGGGTCATTCAGATTGCCCCGCACCGGCAGATTAATGTCAATTTTTCCCTCACGATCCCTTAGCAGAGCCACAGCGAGATGGACTGGCAATGTTGTTGCATCGGGGCTATCTATCCGCTCACCAAAGGTAAATTGATCCATAAAGATTTCATTCTCGCCAACAAGAATGTCTTTAGAAAGCTTATAGTTGAGATCCAGGGACAGCTTTCCTTTGTTGATGGAATAACCGGCAAATTTGCCTGAATATGGCGTGAAAGTGCTAAGTTCGATGCTTTTGAAAGAGACTGCCAAATCCGTGTAAGCATCTTCGCTCAAAGGATTAATCTGACCGGCAATCTTTACCGGTGCGTATTTATCCACTTTACCTTTGAGCAGAACATCAGCCCGCGCCAAAGACTTGGAAGACAGACCCCTTACAGTCCCATTCAGACCCTGGATACCTATTGCAAAATCCGGTTTAAGGGAGAGATCGGAAAAATTTACCGAAGCATTTTCAATGCAAACCGTATTGATGGCAACCGGAATTGGTGCCTGTGCCTCTGAATCAATATCATTGGTGGTCTCACCATCCTGAGCAGAAAAAATTCCGGTCAGATTAACCGTTGAATCGGGCCAGATGATAACTCTGGCGTAGGGTTGATTAGCAACAATCTCAGAAATACTCAGCTTATCAGGCTGAATGTCAAGTACCAAACCGTTAAACAACAGCGTTTCCCACTTCAGAAAATCCTCGGAATGTAATCTATCTACGACCTCAAAGCCATCAATGCTTACATCGCCTTTGTAACGAATTTCAGGTCCATCGCCACCCAGAGTCCGATAGTAAAACTTGCCATCTATACCTGCTGTGCCTGTCACAAGTTCAAGGTGCGCAACGGAATCCACATACGACTGGAATGGCTTCAAGGCTATCTGCGCAACCTTCAATGAGAGTTCCGTGGATGCAGGGTTAATGCTGACCAGTCCCTTGACTCCAACGGTTCCTGTCTCGTTGACCTTAAGGGTAAGTGCAAGTTCAGCTTGCGAATCCTTCTGATTACTCAAGTTTTTCAGATCCAGGTTGATCGGCTCCAGATTGATATGCACTGGTTTAACTGGCGTGCGGTCTTCCAGCACCACGCCATAGTTTTCCAGCGTCAGTTCCTTAACGCTGATGCGCCAGGGTTGGCTGTTGTCTCCTGATGGATCCTGGATCTCAGATGATGTTTTGCTCTCATATTCAGAGCTGTCCATTGCAAAAAGCGCCTGGTAATTCAAAGTGCCATCGGAAGTAAGCCAGCTCTTAAAGAAAGCATTGTCGGAGTTAACGGAAGCACATCTAGCCTTCTTGTTGCTGAGGTCTATGTAAATCCCTTTGACTGAAAAGCAAGGCACTGAAATAAGCGTGTCATCAATGCTTTTTTCAGCCAGCCTGAACTCATTCAACTTGAACTCGCCATCAATAACTTCAAAATGTAAAGCCTTTTTGCTGGCATCTATCTTATACCGGGCAGCCAGGTCGATTGATCCACTGGTTACATCGAAACGCACCTGATCCTGAACGTATTTCCATAGTGTACGCGTCTTGATGCCGGTTAGTACAAACTGCCCCTGCGATCGAAGCGGATTGACCGAGATGCTGCCTTCCAAACTCACGACTTCGCCTTCTTCTGTAGTTGCAGTGAAGACATACGGACTCTTGCTATTCTTACGGGTACTGAAATCATCCAATGTGATCTCTATCGGAAAAAAATCCGTCTCAAACGGCGTGGGTCGCGCAAGATCGCTAAACGCGATACGTCCGTCCTCAATCTGCAGCCGGAAGATTAGAATAGGCGGCAACTCGTTACTTTCATCCGACGGCGGCTCTATTGGGTCTGATGAGGCAAGAAGATCTGAAAAGTTCAGGCTGCCGTCAGGTAGAATCTTAACCCGTCCTTCGGGTACAATCAGACGAATCTCGTCGAAGGTGTATGCTCGCCTGAAAATCGAGGAAAGCTGGAAATTGACATACAGTTCTTCAAAGCCAACGAATGGCTCACTATCAGGCTCACTCATTTCAAAGCCCCTCACCGTTACCGAAAGCACAAAAGGGTTCACCTTGACTTCATTCACGGTGGCGTTTCGGCCAAGATGCTCGGCTATGCCTGATATCAGGTTGGACTTGAGAATACAGGGCGCAATCAGAAAGCCGAAAACTGCATATAGCGCAATCAAAATAGCCGTGATAATCGCACTCTTTTTAGCGCGCGACATTAAGGGCCTCCTTTTCTGCTAAAAATTGACAACGAGCGTGACCGATAGAATCGTATCAGTCTCTTTCAGTGTTGAAGGAACAGGTTGATTATCGTACTTGACTACGTAGCTTGTCTTTAGCGAGAGATAGTCGCTTAATGCGGATATCAGGGCTGTTTCTGAATTCACATTATAGTTATCTCTATCGTCGAAATCGTGCAGGTATTCAACGGACTGCGAAAATTTGTTCTTTTCTGTGAAAGCATATTCATAGTTAGTACAGATACTGCCCGCGAGGTATTTTTTTTCCGTGTCATCGGTGTATTTCTCGTTGACGTAGTTGAGGCTGACTTCGGCCAAAAGTAAATGTTTTGGTCCAGCGAGAAAGTTATACCCTGCACCAGGACCCGCGTAGTACCGCGAGTCAATACCTGCGAATTTGTCCTTCGACCACCCAGCATTGACAAAGACATATAAATGCTTCGAGAATAGATAGTCAAGGCGAAGATCACTGAAGTAACTCTCTGCATTTCTTTCACCATCGCTTTGTCCATACAGGGTCCCGAGTTTCCATGCCGCCTGCAACTCATTGCTGAATTTATACTTCAGAAGATTCTTAGCTGACAGGCTTGTAACGTCGGTGTTTCCTCCCGTATCAACCAGGGAAAATTCCGCCTGGTTACTCCATTTTTTTTCTTGCGCACAAACTACTGTAGCTGTGGCCATGGCAAAAACAATAAACAATGAGGTTAAAAATCTCTTTGATTTCATCAGGTTCCCCCCTTTTAACAGTTTGGGCTAAGGGCCTCCCTGGCTAGGTCGCTTACACGGCGCACAACCAGCTTGCGGTTCAGATAGATCTCAATTTCGGCGTTGTCACCTAAAAGGGGTTCAAGCTGCGCAATATCTGCCTCGGTTCCGAGCAAGCCCATTGCCCGCGCAGCAAGTCCCCGGACTGTCGCGTCTTTTGATTCAATAAAGGGCGGAAGGTAACGACAAATATCTCCTGATGGCATAAGATGCGGCCAGCTTTCGGCCAGCCTTCCTATGCCCCAGAGAGCGCCTCGTTGCAACATTTCATATTCCAAAAAATTCCCCTCTTCCCAGATATAAGAGACTAATATATGGACATATTCCTTCGCAAGTCCCTGATGACAGGCCATGCTTTCAGCCATAGTCTCGGGGGCGCCCCAGCCGATGCCGCCGGACTCATCATTCAGGCTCCACATAAGCCTGCGCATTATGATACGCGCCGACTCCATATCCTTTTTGGCAAGATTTGAAACAACTACGCCCATGGCCGTAACCGCCCGCCATTTGACCTTCTGATCAGAATGACAGAGAAAAGAAAACAGTGGATTGATCACCTGACGGCCCGGCAAGCGGCGCAATTCATCTTCTTTCTGATCAAAATCATCTGACTTGAGAATGTCCAGGACCATCTGTTTGACGGCCCGGCCTGTATGCTTTTTGGTATCCATTCTTTCTTCTCCCGGGGCATCTTCTTCGGATTTGCCGACTACTGCTTCGGTCGGTTTGCCGCAAGCAATTTCCATTTTTCCCATTTGATCACTTCCTTTTCTCAAATTTCTTCCCACGTAATACACTGGCCTGGGCAATTCTTAAGAATTTCATCCAACTCCTGCTTCGGATACTCACCAAGTTCAATTGTCTCTATATAGCCTGCATCATTTCTTCTAAAAACCGTTGGACATAGCTCAAGACACGCCTCGCAGTCAACGCATTCACCTAAATCAATTACCGGAATCTTCATCAGTTTGCCTTGCCGCAAACACCACATACGTACTTGTCCATCTGCTAAACTTCCTCTCAGTAAGTTTCTTCAAACATGTTCAATTTTTGTGTGGTTGGATATCTCAAAATTTGTCGTGCAAAGATCAGTGGTTTCAGTCCCCTCGACCGTATCTCCGATCCTGTTCAAAAGCCTCAACTGATCTTTTGCATGCTGCTTTTCATTTTCAGAAGTTTTTTCAAATATTAAAGTTTTTTCTGAAACCCGGATAGAAGTCTGATATGTCCCATTTCCTCCTTAATGATCTTGTCAATCTTATCCTTTCCTAATCTTTTCGGAACCAGCTCCTTCATTCCAAGGTAAAAAACGATTGATTCCATCTCAAGCCCGATAGCAGCCCGATGAATCCTTTGTATCCTATCTTGTTCAGGCAGGTCATCGGACAGGATAAAATCGTTTTTCCCCTCCCTGCCAAATACCTGGAGGTCCGCCAGTGCCCGTAGATACAGAGCAGCTTCTCCTTCCATATCAAAAACCGTAGGCATTTGTTCCTGATCCGTAAGATCCGCCCTCATGGATGCAAAGACCTTTTCGTGTTTGGCCTCCATGTCGGCGAGATCAAAAAAAAATTGAGAAACCTGGGTATTTGATATGTTTTCGGCCATTTTTCGGTAAAAGTCTTCTCCATTTTTTTCGATCTGTTCAGCCATCTTAAATATTTCATCTACATTGAAATCATAACTCATGGTATAATTAATTCCTTTAGTGACGAATTAATCTGAACGAAAATCTCCTTAAGAATTCTCTAAATGATTCAAGGTTGCATTCTAAAACATCGGATAAGCCTTGCAGCAGTTTTTCAAGCTCATGCTTTTTAAGCAGCATTATCTGTTGAGGCAGTTCCCGATGGGCTTTTTTTAAAAATCCGGGTTTCAGTCTATCGGCAAATTCGGCTGTCCCCAAAAATAGACCATAGAAAAATTCCTCAAACAGAAATGTTTCCTCTGTTGAATATCTCTGCACCTTTTTCAGATAGAATCGCTGCGAATTATTTTTACCGAACTGCGACAAGACGATATCTGTTTTCAACCATTCGGGATACTTTCTTGTTATAGGCGTATACAGGATACGCTGCTTCACTTGTAATAAATAAGCCGTTTAACGATACCGGCTCTTAAGAGGATTACGATGAATATAGCATGACAATCGAATAAGGCAAGCATCATTTTCTATGATAAAACTTTTAAAACCGCCTTAAAAAAGATGATCGCTGCGGGCATGGCGGTTATTAAAATGTCTTGTATAATTGACTCCCAGCCACTGCATTGTCTTTGAAAGGTTGGATTTGTTCGTTCCCCCGTGAAAGAACGTGATACAGGGCACCTTTAAACTCAATTTTCCATGGTTTTGACATTTTTCTTCTATTCTTTATCATCTGTGCAAACAGATGTTAACAAATGTGCTAATCAAGATCCGACCCCAAACTGGAAACTGCCATTGCTGCAAGGTTCTGTAAAACAAAGCCCCAATTTCTTTATATCTGCTCAGCTATTTCAAATAGTTCATTTGAATTAAAATCGTAATCCATTTTAAGCTATTCTCTTTTTAGGGTTTAATTCCCCGCAGCTTGCTGCGGCGCAGTTCATTAAGTTAAATAGCAATTTTTTTATTTCCATAGTATTGTCAAATATGGTAATATTCTTTAGTTTGCGTAGATCTTTGCCGGTTGGCGCAAAAGTTGCTTTGTTATTTCAGGTAGTTAACAATGATAAAAATTTGTTTTGAAATACTTGGCGTGCTGGATCGACTTTTTTCTGTTTTCGAAAACGACAAACAACAGATTGAAAGCTACACAAAAAATCAATATGCGCTTTGAAAGGCTTAAACAAAAATTAGACATACTTTACAATCAATGTAACAGGCGCAGGTATGTTCATCCTGACCCAGTTGAATTTTTGTATTCATACAAAGAAATCAGAGACCGGGAGATAGCAGGCCTTATCGCATCTTCACTTGCATACGGCAGGGTTGCACAAATTTTAAAGAGTGTTGCATTTGTACTCGACAAGATGAATCCATCCCCTTATCTGTTTTTAAAAAATTCAACTTATACATCAATTAACAGGGCATTTGCAGGTTTTACACACAGGTTTGCCTCCCAGTATCATCTTGCCGCTTTCCTTGCTGGGATTAAAAATGTGATCTCCGGATTTGGCACCCTTTATGAATGTTTTTTAACCGGTTTTTCAGCAGATAATAAGAATGTTATTCCTGCAATGACTTATTTTTCCAGACAGCTTATTACAGGACAAGATAAACCGGGGCATCTTGTTGCCCTGCCTGAAAAAGGGAGCGCATGCAAAAGAATGAATCTGTTTTTAAGGTGGATGGCAAGAAAAGACAGGGTCGATCCAGGTGGATGGGATGGCATACCGTTATCTAAGCTCATAATTCCTCTTGATACACACATGCATAGAATAAGCCTGTCCTTGAATCTCACACAAAGAAAACAGGCAAACATGACGGCTGCTCTTGAAATAACATCCGGTTTTAAAAAAATAGTTCCTGATGATCCGGTAAAATACGATTTTGCGCTCACTCGCTTTGGAATTAGGAGTGATATGGATAATGCGCTGTTGGACTTACTAAGGGATTACGAATAAAGAACCTATAGAAATATTTTTTTGTTTTCTGTGTTTTATTTATATGTCTGAAAATACTCGTGTAACAAAAGCCGCAGGCGTCGTCGGTGCATCAACTTTATTAAGCCGTATCTTTGGCTTCATAAGAGATGTTGTAATAGCCTGGTTCTTTGGGGCAGGACTAAGCTCGGATGCCTTTTTTGTGGCTTTCAGAATCCCAAATCTATTAAGAAGACTTTTTGCTGAGGGCTCTCTAAGCATTGCATTTCTTCCTGTCTTTACTGAATGCCTTACAAATCAAGGGAAGAATGAAGCCTTTAAATTAGCAAGGTCTGCAATAAGGCTGCTTTCCGCAATATTGGTTATTACCGTCATTATCGGTATTTTTTTATCTCCGATAATAATACGTATAATAGCTCCGGGTTTTACTGTTTCACCTGAAAAATTTTCACTTACAGTTACTCTGACCCGTATTATGTTCCCGTACATTTTCTTTATAGGTCTTGTCGCTATTTGTATGAGTATTCTTAATGCGTTAGGCCATTTCGCCGCACCGGCTCTTGCCCCTGTTTTTTTAAATTTTGCAATGATATGTGCTGTTATTTTTATATCTCCTCACATGGCTGAACCGGTAACAGGTCTTGCCATCGGGGTTCTGATAGGTGGTTTTTTACAACTGGCGTTTCAGCTTCCATTTCTTATAAAAAAAGGTTTTTATTTCTGGGAAAAAACTAAAATCTGGCATCCCATGCTGAAAAAGGTGGGCTTGCTGATGCTTCCTACTGTATTTGGCGCTGCAGTTTATCAGATTAACATATTAATCGGGACTCTTCTGGCTTCTTTGCTGC
>JAJSZP010000035.1 GCA_030262775.1 Deltaproteobacteria bacterium
GGTTTTTCCGTACGGGGATTCCTTGCAACATAGTCCTTTAGCGCACCCATTGGCTGTGCGCTCAGATGTCCGCCCTTGCCGATGTGGTTGTGCATTACCTGACGAATTCGTCGTGGTTCAGACTTGCGATCAGCGCGATTGATAAAGTCGACCATTGCACTGAAAACAGCAGTATTTGCCATTTGACCGCTGATAAGACGTGTCTCTACATTATCGCATCCTAAAAATTTTCGCATTTCTTCTTCCAGCATCTGCTCGACTTCACATATAAAGTCAGTTCCCTGGTAATAGAAGATATCAGCGTCATAGAACGCAATGGATTTTCTGTGTTCCGCATAACGGAAGGCCGGATCCATCACAGACAAAAGCCTGGTCATCGGCGAAATCGTCATTTCTGATGGAATCAGATTGATGCAGCTTTTCTGCCGCCAAAGAGTATTTTCCAGGGTTTTTTCAAGCAATATGCTGACCATGGATTGTGTGTCTCTATCAGAAAACTCCTTTTCGGCCAGTTGTCGATCAAATACTATGGGACAGGCGTAAGGAGGTGCTTCTGAACGCATATGGTGCCTGACAACAACAGCATCAACAGCTTTACCCCGAATTTCTATTGTAAGCTTTTCGTCTTCAAGAATGTCGCTGTCTATGTATCCCAGACATATAGAACGTAACTGATGATGGTCGGTTTGCGAAGATGACAGGCCTTCACCCTCTACAGTCCAAAGTGGCACCATTGTGCCGCTTGTAATGTAACCTGCATGTTTTTCGCCTTTGAATACCTTTGCCCCTGCACGAGCAATGCCTCGCCCTGTAACTGCGATGGGCTTAATCATACGCGGCAGGTCATTTATCAGAGAGTAGTCGCGTGAGACTATTCTTTTATTAGCATTGTGCTGCTTAATTAGCTCAGCATAGCCTGTATAATTACCCTTCAGCAAAGAAAAACTAACTGCAAACTTTGCAAGTGGGCATGATAATATGGGAATTTCCTTTCCCTCATGATCAATGCCAAGCTCGTGACCATATAGAGGTAATCCCGCTTCCAGGCGCAACGTATCTCTTGCTCCAAGGCCTATAGGGATTGCTCCTTTGGCAATGATTTGGTCCCACACCATCAAGGCATCTTCACGAGTGATAAACAGCTCGAAACATAAAGGTTCTCCGGTATAACCTGTGCGGGCCAGTTTTACGCCGGCTCCTGAGATGGTCACAATGCTGACGGCATTTCTGATAGGCTCGGGAAGTTTGCCAGGCCTGATAATTTCTTCCATGATATATCGAGACATGGGCCCCTGAAGTGCAAGCATTGCAATATCGCTGGTTTTGTCAATAAGCTCAACGTGTTGAAAGTCTTTAAGATGTGAATTAAGGTGTTCCCAGTCCTTTTCGAGATTAGCTGCGTTGACAACCAGAAGATATTCTTCTTCTACAAAACGATATAGATAAGCATCATCAACCGCGCCCCCATTTTCATTTGGAATAAGCGTGTACTGGGCTCCAGTTTCCCTGATGTTGAGCGCTTCAGCATTATTGGTTAAAACGTGTTGAAGAAATTCTAGTGCTCCTGTACCCCGGACGATAAATCGTCCCATATGGGATATATCAAAAAGACCTGCTTTCTTGCGTGTAGCCAGATGCTCCTCCAAAATTCCGGCAGGATAGAAAATCGGCATTTCCCAGCCGCTGAAATCCACTATCTTTGCACCAAGTGCGACATGTCTGTCATAGAAAACAGTTCGTTGAAGTCCGCTCATCAATTATCTCCCTTTCCTTTGATAAACCTCAAGGGTCTATCTATTGTCAGATCACAATTAAGGATCAATTATTTGTCAAGGATTTGTCTTATTGCTGCTGACAGCTCACTTATAGTGAACGGTTTCTGAATAAAGCCGTTGCAGCCACGGTTTAATATATCAGTCGCCTGGCCGTCTATGCTGTAGCCGCTTGAAAGAAGTACCTTTATATCCGGGTTGATCTCCTTCATGCGGTCATAGACCTCACCACCAGACATATTGGGCATGATCATGTCTAATATGACAATATCTATGTCATCCTGATTCTTCTTATACAACTCAATTGCCCCCTGTCCATCTCTGGCCGTGAGCACTCTACAACCCTTTGCTTCCAGTAAATCCCGCTCCATATCCAGGATAATCTCTTCATCATCTACAAAAAAAACAGTTCCGGTTCCCCTTAACAACTTTTCTGTAATATTGGCGACTTTTGTAATCTTTTTTTCTGATGCAGGTAAATAAATGCTGAAGGTGGTACCCTCCCCCTTCCTGGATTCTACATCAATGAATCCATCATGCCCGTTTATTATACCATAAGCCGATGCCAGGCCAAGACCGGTTCCACGGCCCATCTCTTTGGTAGTAAAAAACGGATCAAATATTCGTTCCAGAATATCACTGTCCATGCCTATGCCGGTGTCAGTAATGGTCAACATAACATACTTGTCGGATCGGAGAACATATAACCTGCCCTTCATATTCTTGTGGTCTGTATTAAAGGTCTTCAAAATAAAATCGCCTCCCTCAGGCATAGCATCAAACGCATTAACATACAGATTCCACAAAAACTGTTCAATCTGACCTTGATCTGCCTCAACTGCAAAAAGATCAGGAGATAGCTCTAAATAAATCGAAATGTCCTTTCTGGTTCTACCGAAAAGCTCAGAAGTATCTTTCACCAACTGATTCAGATTAATAGGCTTTAGTTCATATTTTCCCTTCCTCGCATACCCTAAAAGCTGCGCAGTTAGGTTAGATCCGCTTTCGACCTGTTTTTCTATGTTTTTCAGCCTGTTGTAATTTGGATCTGCTGGATCGGTATTCATCAGCATTAAGGATGAATTGCCAAGTATCCCCATGAGCAGGTTGTTGAAGTCGTGGGCAATGCCTCCGGCAAGAGTCCCGATAGATTCCATCTTCATGGCCTGAAAAAGTTGCCTTTCAAGGTGCTTGCGCTCAGTAACATCATTACCAACGCAAAGTATTTCTACTATGTTTCCATCTTTGTCATGAATAGCCCTGTTTGTCCATGAAACCCATTTCCTTTCACCGTCTTTCCGCATGTTTTCATTCTCATTACTATCATATTTCTCAGGCTTAAGCTCAATGTCCCGAATCATTGCTGCAAGGTCTCGGCCTGCGCTATCTTCTTCCGGCACTATAGTACCGACCACATTCCTGCCGAGTATCTCGTCTTCAGTGTAACCAAAAAATCGTTGGGAAAATTCGTTGAAAAAAGTGACTTTACCCTGAAAGTCCATTCGTAAAATAATGCTGTTTGCATTCTGCACAAGCTCACGGTACTTCACTTCGCTCTCGCGTAATGCATCCTCTGCTATCTTTCGCTCGGTTATATCGCGGAAGACCAGAACCACACCGGTAATTCTTCCTTTATCATCTCTGAGAGGCGCACCGCTGTCATCAAGAGGCCTTTTTATTCCGTCTTTGGCTATCAACACCGTATGGTTTGCCAGCCCGACAGTAACACCTTCCCTGAGCACCCTTGTGGCAGGATCATCGGCCTGTTTACCGGTTTTTTCATTTATAATTTTGAAAACATCTTTTAGAGGTTTGCCTATAGCTTCTTCCTGTTTCCAGCCTGTCAAAGCCTCGGCTACCGGATTCATAAATGTTATTAATTTACCGGTATCGGTGGCAATCACCGCATCACCTATACTTTTGAGTGTGGTGGCAAGCCATTGTTCGCTTTCCTTTAATTTCCCCTGCATCGTATGCTTGTAAAGGGCCATTTCAATGGTCGTATATAACTCTTTCTCCTGAAAAGGTTTGAGTATATAACCAAATGGCTCAGTTATCTTTGCTCGCTGCAAGGTTGTATCATCAGAATAAGCGGTAAGATAGACTACTGGAATATCGAAATGATCACGAATGTGCTCAGCCGCTTCCACGCCGTCCATAGCCCCTTCAAGCACGATATCCATCAGCACTAAATCCGGATGTATTTCCATTGCTTTTTTAATGGCTTCCTCACCGGAAGAGGCGATACCAATAACGGAATATCCCGAACGGGTTAACGTACTTTGTATATCCTTGGCTATGATGCCTTCATCTTCAACAATCAAAATTCGTGAATTCGACATCTCCATGGCTCCTTTGCTTTATAATTCGCTTTTTAATCTCAATGAGGGAAAGGTAATCCGAAACTCTGTCCCACGACTTCTATTAAGCTCAATGGTACCATTAAGCTGTTTTACTAAAGTAGTTACTAATTCCAAACCCAATGTTTCTGTGCTGCGAAAGTCCACATCTTTTGGAAAACCGGTACCATTATCGCTGACAATTAATGCAACCATATTACTTGATTGTTCGTTTTGAACATGCAAATTCTCTGCTGCCATGCAAAGTTCGACGCGTATTTTTCCTTTAGTGCTCTCCGGGAAAGCGTGTTTCAAACAATTTGAAACAAGCTCATTTATAATCAAACCGCAAGGTATAGCGATATCAATGCCCAAAAAGACATCAACAACACTTATGTCCAAAGTAATGGTCTCCGGATGTATCGCATATAAACTCAGCAAATGAGTTACAAGCTTATTGGTGTATTCAGCAAAGTCAATCTTTGCCAGGTCATTTGATTGATACAGCCTTTCGTGGATTAGCGCCATTGACCTCACACGACTTTGGCTTTCCTTGAATATCTCTATGTCATGTTCGTCCATAATATATGCGGATTGAAGGCTGAACAGACTGGAAATAATCTGTAAATTGTTTTTAACCCGATGATGAATTTCCCTAAGGAGTACCTCTTTCTCGCTAAGGGATTCCTTAATTTGCTCTTTTGTCTTTTTCATCTGATCTAATAGTCGGGCGTTTTCCAGAGAAATGGCCGCTTGTGAAGCCAGAAGTTCGGTCATCCTCGCCTTTTTCGAGGTGAAAACCACATCAGACAAACGGTTTTCAAGATATAGAATTCCGATTATACTGGACTGTTTGATCAGGGGAAGACAAAGGACAGAGCGAAGCCGCATGCTCTGAACCTCGGGATTGTCCTTAAATTCACCTTCTTCCGAAGCATTGTTCAGAGCCAGCATCTCTTTGGTTCGATACACATAACGGATGATCGCCTTACAAATATCTGCGGCATCTTCAAAATTATATTTGACGGTTCGGACCACACCTTTTTCAGTGACGTGACTTTCAGCACGGACAATGAGACTCCCACCTTCTTCAACCAAAAGATACCCGTGCTGGGCTCCCGAGGCCTCCAGGACAACATTCATAATTTTTTTCAACAGAACATCAGGGTCGATCTCTGCTGAAATAGCAAGAGAGGATTTCATCAGGTAGTCAACATCCAAACTTGGAAGGGTATAGCTAACCTGCTCTACTTCTTCCGGCATGTGCGCAGAAGCTTCTTCCTCAAAATACTCCGGATATTTTTCCATGAGAAAGATTTCTTTACGTTCAGCATGGCAACTTTTATACAGACGGATTGCTTCGGCAAAGTAAACTCTCTCTGTACCTGTGCCTGCGTTCTTGAGAACTTCGGCTCTGCATTCATTAAGGTGAGCTTCCAGCAAAGTAAATCGCTGTTCATGCGCAACAGCTATAGCATCAAAATAGAGACTTCTGGCTTTTCTGAAATCGCCGGTAACTCTTTCTAATTCTGCATGGATAAAAGCAAGATAAGGTTTAAGCGTTGGTCCGAATTGAGCCCAGGTTTCAATCTTTTTGATGAGCGGTTGAATGTAAGATAATAATTTTTCTTTGCTTTCGTAAACTTTTCCCCTTTCATGCAGCCTGAGGGCATTCAGCACCTGAAAAGCATGCCACTGTCTCTTCAGAATATTATCGGTAAGCCCTCTCATATACTGTCTGACTTTAACTAAATACTTTTCAGCATTTTCATACTCCCCGAAATAATAAGAGGCTAAAGCCATGTGCACATAATAGATCCCTGCAGCAGCAATATGATTGTCCCTATCCCATTTTTTAATCTTTTCATCCATGGGAATGGGTGTATAATCTTTTTTCATAGGCTCAATCCAGCCTGCCTGCATAGCTTCGGCCAGAGCAACTGAAAACGACAATTGATATCTCTGAGAAAACTGAAGACACTCATTGGAATATTCCTCAACGGCAAGCAGGTTGGCTCCCTGCACCTGAAGGTTCCACATCAGTGGTCCATAGGAAAGACCCGCATTATAAAGGTCACCGCAGTTCCTTCCACACTGTATCGTCTTAAGGCAATAGTTGACCACTTCTTCGGGATGATTCCTGGAATGCATGTTACACCATACTACTCCGTTCATTCCACGAGTGGCTCCAAAGGTGTTCGGATACATTGCCGACAAGTTGCGAGCCAGATCCTCATATCGAAAGGCTTGCTCAAATTTTCCCTGCTCTCCTAAATAGAGACCCATGATAGAAAAAGAGTAGATTGCCGATTCATCCATGCCGCCTTTCAGGCAGCGCAGGGTTGACTGCGCTGCCGAAAGATAAAGCTGAGGCACCAGGCCGGACATGTATAAATCAGGGATAAGTTCACTGTAAAACGCCGATTCAATCTTACTCTTCCTTTCCCTGGTAAACGGCATATCAAGAATAGCGTCCCAAATCTTAACAGCATATTGAGACTCAATCTCACTCATCAATTGCTCACGTTTTTGTTCCGCTATCTCAGGATCATCAGGAATTGATTTTCCGAAAAACGCCAACCCGCGGTTAGCAGTTTCAATTGCTTTTATAAAATTGCCTGTAGATGAAAGTGAAGTTGTCTGTTCGGCCAGCGCTTCAGCCTTGTCCAAATCAGTTTTGGCATGTTCAAGCAATTGATTGAGCAGTTTTTCCGAGTTTTCATATTTTCCGCACATCAGCTCGGTTTTTGCCAGTTTCCGGTATATCTTGAATGTCCTATCGTATTGTTCCTCCCAGCAGTCATCCGGTAAAACCTCAAGACTTTGCCGAAAATACTCATTGGCAGCTTCTGTTGCCAGCGAACTCAGCGCCTTGTTACCCGCATGATAGCTGATATCAGATAATCGGTAGGCAGCATTTCTGTCCAGGATACTTTCTTTTCCCAAGTGCAAATGAGAAACAATGGTAAACAGGTTATCCAGTTTTTCCGGATCAGATCCTTTAGGCACAGCGGAAAGAAGCTGATCTCCGATCTGCCGATGTATCTGCCGCTTTCTTTCGGGTTTTACCAGCGTTAGAGTTGCCTCCTGTACCCGGTCATGAACAAATTGCAATTGATCTTTGCTTTCTATTAAAAGTCCCTGGCGTAAAGCCGGCTTTAAGTTTTCAAATATTTTAAGCAATGTAATTTCTCTTATCAAAGCAATTTCATCAGGTATGAAACGATTTCCCATACAGGCGCAGTATTCGAACAACTCAAAAGTGTCATCGGGCAGTTTTTTTATCTTCGTGGTAAAAAGCGATACTACTGAGGCCGGCATGTCAGAACGAGCTATCTTATCCATATCCCATTGCCATTGCATGTTATCAGCTAAAATAAGCAAATTTTCATTATATAGATAGGACAGCATCTCGCTCACAAACAGAGGATTACCTTCTGTTAATTCGGCTATAAAACCGGCTAAAACCTTGACTTGTGAAAAAGGCAAACCAAGGATATAGGAGACCATATCATGACAGTGTTCGGGTTTAAGTGGTTCTAACCTGATTTCTTTCATGGGTCGGGCGTCTTTTTTGACGCTTTGTAATAACTTTGTCATGGGATGGCTTAAATCCACCTCATTATACCGATAAGCTCCTATTAAGAACAGATATTGATGTTCCTTATAGTTGTCAAATATGTTGGCAAAAAAATCAAAGGAAGCGATATCACACCACTGAAGATCGTCAATAAAAAGCACAAGAGGATGTTCTTTTGCGGCCAGGCAAGTCAAAAAACGGCCAAAGACATCATGAAAACGGTTTCCGGATTCCACAGGAGGAAGAGGTTTAACTTTTGGTTGATGGCCTATCAAAATCTCCAGTTCCGGTATCACATCAACGACCACCGTGCCATTGTTTCCAACCGCTTTGATAATTTTTTGCTTCCATAAAACAACCCTTTCGTTACTTTCCGTCAAAAAGGTTCTCACCAAATTTCTTATAGCATGGATAATAGAGCTATACGGAATATTCTTTTGATAACCATCGGACTTTCCTGATGTAAAATAACCCCTGTGTTCCACGATAGGTTTCTGAAGCGCTTGAATCAATCGGGTTTTACCAATGCCTGGAAGCCCTGATATGAATAGAGAATTGAAAAAGCCTTGAGCTGATTTATTATATTCCTCAAGTATAATTTCAGCTTCTATATCGCGTCCCACCATCTTTGAAACAAAGGCAACTTGATGAGTACAATCATAAATTCCTAAAGGAAATTCGTTGATAGCGCCTCTTGCCGCATATTCATCCCGACATTGCATGAGATCAGCCAGAAGCCCGGCGGCGCTCTGGTAACGTTTCTCGGGCTGTTTAAGCATTTGTTTGGCTAAGATTTTACTTAGCGCAGAAGGAATAGCGGGATTTAATTCATGAACGAGCGATGCCTCTTCCGCAAGGTGGGAATGGATTAATTCGAGTGGGTCGGTAGAAAAAAAAGGAAGTCGCCCTGTCAGCAATTTATAGCAGGTAATCCCCAGCGAATAGAGATCGCTTGAAAAATCGACTCTATAGTTAATTCGGCCGGTCTGTTCGGGAGAAGTATAGGCAAGAGTATCCTCTACAAAACCGCGGTCATAAATGAAATGACTTATATCGCTTACATCAATAGAGGTTATAAAATCAATTAACCGGATATCAAGAGACTCCGGCTGAATTAATATATTATGCGGCTTGATGCCGCCGTGAATAATACCTGCCTCATGAGCCTTATTTAGAGCTTCCGCAATTCTGCAGACTACGGTAAAAAAATCATTTAAGTTGATTCTTGTTTGCTTTCTGGACCACTTGTCAAGAGTTACCCCATGGAAATAGTCTTTGATAAAAAACTGGACGTTTTTTCTCACCTCAAAGGATAAAGGCGTGATAAGGCGGATATCGTTTAAAACCTTAAGATGCTCAATCCTCTGCCGAAAATGTCTTTTCTGATCTTCGGATAGGGATACCGCTTTCAAGACCTTAATAACCAATGGCCTATGAGGGGTTTTTTTATGAAAACCTTTATAAACTACGGATTGGGGGCCCTCACCCAACTTTTCAACAATATAATAATTCGGAATTGTTATCAATTCATCCATACTTCAGGCCTTGTTAAGTAGTGCTGAACAAAAACTTAAGTGGACCCCCATATTCTGAAGCCAGTTCAAACATCATTTTCTGACCCTTTATTGCATCAAGGGTAATTCTCCTTGCTATGTTTTTTGCGGTCCAAAAAAATCAAAAAGGGTAGAGCTCATGCCCTAACCCCTTGATTTTATTGGTAGGCGGTACTGGGTTTGAACCAGTGACTTCCACCGTGTGAAGGTGGCACTCTCCCGCTGAGTTAACCGCCCATCTGTATTTAGTGCCTGAACGAAAACTGCTACTTTCCCCAATTTTTGCAAGCTGTGCTGTTAGATAATTCCTGAATCCTTTCGAATGTTCTAATCCTCAAAATACTCAATGTATTTCTGCGCTTTTCGCAGATCTTGCTACATCAAAATCTTGGCACATTTCTTCGCAAAAAACAACTCGACTTAAATTTAATAAACTTTAAAACTGTCAGTTAAGTCAAGTATTTTTTGTGTCTTCATCTGCTGTTTGTTTAATAAGTTCTGAGGCTGTGCTGACTAATGATTCGGAGGAAGAATCCCCCAGTTCTTCTATTTCTTTCGGGGATGGCAAGTCTTTCAGGTCTTTTAATTCAAAAAGTTCCAGAAACTTTCTTGTGGTCGTATAGATCATCGGACGGCCCGGAATTTCCTTGCGGCCTACAACCCGGATTAGCTTTCGTTCAAGCAGCATGCGTAAAATTCCCCCGCAGTCAACGCCCCGCAAGTGTTCAATATCGCTACGTATCACAGGCTGTTTGTAGGCAACAATGGCAAGGGTTTCAAGAGCAGCGTTGCTCAGGCGAAGAGAATTCGGTCTTAGCAGACGTCTTATCCACTGGCTGTATTCAGGCCGGGTACGGATCTGGTATCCTCCTGCAACCTCACGCAAAAAAAAACCGCCTTTGCGGGATTCATACTCACTTGAAAGTTCATTCAGAACGTTACGGATCGCATTAGAGTCAGTGGAATCAAGTACTTTTTTAATGCTGTCTATTGTAAGCGGATTTTCGGCAACAAACAACAGGCTTTCAATGATGTTCTTTATATCGTCCATTATAAGTAACTACCAAGGTGTATAGGCTGAAGTTACCTAAAGCCTTCCACCTTCGTCTCTAAATATAAAAAAGTCTGATAACACCTGACTGGGTGTGCTGGGCAATCCTGACCAGGCAAAGTTTAACCATCTCCAGTATTGCAAGAAAGGTCAGTATAACATCACTTTTTAACACATTAGCAGAAAATAGCTCCTCAAAGCTTATCGAGCCTTTATCTTCAAATATATCAACCAGCCTGGAAATCTTGTCTTTTACCGACATCTTGTCGGCAGTAATGTTGATCCTCTGATCTTCGGATATATTTTTAAGTATTTTCTGAAATGCATCAATAAGCTCGAACAGGCCTACAGTTATGACCTTATCATCCTGGTCTGATAAAAAATCTTTTATGTCAGACCGTCTAATAAAAGTACTGTCTCCAAGCAGATTTCTTTCGGCTAACTGCTCGGCAACAGACTTCATCTCAAGGTATTCAAGAATAGGCATTGCAATTTCTATACGGGGATCTTCTTCGTCTTCACCCTCGTGCACCGGAAGAAGCATCTTTGACTTTATATGGGCCAGAATCGCAGCCATCAATATAAAATCACCGGCAAGGTCTATGTTCAAAGACTTCATCAATTTCAGATAGCCAAGGTACTGGTTTGTGATCAAAGAAATCGGAATGTCGTATATATCCACCTCATTTTTTTTGATAAGATGAATAAGAAGATCCATTGGGCCTTCAAATACATCATCCAGCAATACTTTGTAGAGCTCTTCCGACATATAAAAACAGCTTAATTGTGAACCATTACTTATACTTTAACTACCAACTTTACCTCTTCTTCGGGATTGCCTGGATCGCTTTTTCAATTATTTTTGCCGCGAACAAGACCTCCTACGGTAAAATCCGTTCGTTTCCTCCGTTCGTTTCCCTTGGCTAATCCCTTTCTAACAAACATATTCTTGCGCGTGAATCAAGTTTAAAAGTTGAATATCCCCCCTTATGTGTATTGTCGATCTAAAATCTGTAAACCATAATTGCGTACAGTTTTGTTAGTGAATCTGTATCATGAATAGCTCTTGAAAATGTTGGGTTTTCCGAGAGGGAAGATAGAACCAAGGCCTTCCGAAAAGTAACCGATACTACTTCAGACCAAAAGAAATACTTTAAAATGGTAGGAATCAGGAACCCGATGAACCTGGAAAACTTTGTGTGGTGAGGAAAGAAAAAAACGATTTCCTTACATTTCAAGAGGGTTACCTTTCCAACTGTTTAATAGGAGCTATAAGTCAAGATTTCTGGAAGCCTTGTGGAGCGCAAGCCCATTGCCGTTACCGACATAATGGACATCTTGATTTACACTGATCCGCGCGGGCTGTAAATAGTCATATAAACCACTCCAGCATTCATGATGGTCTGCCTGTGAGTTACACATGAAAATTTCAACTATTGCGTACTGGTATTCAGGATATGTAGAAACTAGAATGTGTGATTCAGCCAGAAATATTACCGCAGTTATTCCTCTGCCTGGATACGATACGGAACCCTTCCCAAGAACCGTTGCACCCACCTGCTTCGCAGCTCGCTCAGCTATCTGAACTATTCTATCTTTATTGTTGAGGTCGCCCTTACATCCGTAGCAATCAATATTCAATTGCGTAATAGCTTCATGTGAATTCATGCTGGCTACATTCACCTAATTGATAAAATATTTCGAGCTGTGCGATTAGGAGATTAGTGGACCGCCTGTCAAGACCGATTTTCATGAAAATTAAGCTGCCAAAATATTCCCGACATATTCATCTGATAAGGGTGTTGAGAAATAGGCTATTATTGCCTGATTAAAGTTTCCCATAAAAGGTCATTTGCTATTTAGACTAATGTTAAGGCTCAACCTTCTTTCTTACAGACCCCACAAACATTGCATGATTTCGTGGGGCATGGTGGAGTCTCTTTACCATCCAAGGCTTTCTTATATTCATGCTTTAGAAAAGACTTTCTTACACCATGATCTATAAAGTCCCAGGGAAGCAATTCATCCATAGATCGCTCCCTCAGTATGTAAAAATCCGGATTTATCGGTGTTTCCTTGAGCGTTTGCGCCCAGTTTCCATGATTTTTTTTAGCTAAAGTCAGAATTTCTGAAACCCTGCGGTCACCGCGTGAAAACATAGCCTGGATATAAGCCCAGCGCGGGATATCCGCATGAACACGGACGTTTGCAACTTTTTTCAAACCACTCTTTATCATCTTTATTTTTTTTTTCAAAGTGCGTTCATCATCCATTGCAACCCACTGAAAAGGAGTGAACGGCTTTGGGACAAAAGAATTAACGGTTACAGTTATTAACCCTATTCGCTTTTTAATCCTGCTTGATTCGAGGAATTGATGTTTTATTTTTTTGCACAGTTTTATAATAGCTTCTATATCATCCATTGTTTCTGTTGGAAGACCAATCATGAAATAGAGCTTTAAGTTTGGGATACCGCCTGCTACAAGGGCATCAGCAGCATTAAGTATTACTTCTTCTGTAATGCCTTTATTAATTACCTTGCGCATACTTTCAGATCCAGCATCAGGAGCAATCGTTGCTGTTTTTACTTTGCTTCGCCTTAGTAAAGATATAAGCTCAGGGCAAAGTGAGTCAGCCCTGAGAGAGCTGAACGATATTCTAATATCCTTATTATTAACATAATCGTAAAGTTCTTTTATACTGGGAAAATCTGATACCGCAGCTCCTACAAGACCGATTTTATCGGTAAGCGAAATTCCCAAGTCTAAACATTTTGCAATAACTTGGAAAGACCTAAATCTGGGCGGTCTGTAAATATATCCGGCACTGCAGAAGCGGCAACCATGTGGACAGCCCCTGCCTGTTTCTATCAAAAATGTGTTATCAAAGGTAGTATGCGGGGTTATTATGCTGCTGCAGGTTGACACTTGGGAAAGGTCTTCCACGTAAGCCCGCCTGATATTGTCAGGGACATCAAGTAGTGGTTCAAAGGAACAAACTGTTCCATCTTTATTATAGGTTGCTTCGTAAAACGCCGGAACATAGAAACTTGGCACTTTGCGTACTATCTTTTTTAAAAAAGACCTTCTACTTAGATTAGCATCAAAACAGCCAATAAATTTGGGAAGCATTAATTCTGCCTCCCCGATCAAAAAACAATCAATAAATGATGAAACAGGTTCCGGATTTAAAAAGCAGGCAACTCCCCCTGCAATAACAAGAGGATGAGTGGGGCCTCTATCGTTTGAATGCAAGGGGATATCTGCTTTATCTAAAATGGTTAGAAGGTTGTAGTAGTCATTCTCAAATGAAATTGAAAAAGCAATAATGTCAAAATCAGAAATTGGCCTTCCTGATTCTATAGTAGTTATTCCGGCCCTGGGCAAATCAGTTTTATCAGGCAGAAAAGATCTTTCACATACAACATCCTCAATATCATTTAATAAATGATATACTGCCTGGAAACCAAGATTGGACATCCCAACATGATATTTGTTGGGATATACAAGAGCTATTCGAATACATTCTCTACAACTTTTTCTGATTGTACCGATTTCCGATTCAGCGTATCTTTTATTTGACTTGCCGGTTTTTGATACCTTCCCCTGATTCCTGATCCCTGATCCCTGATCCCTGATATTTAATCCGCCTTTTTTCTTAAAAATGTGGGAACTTCAAGATCATTGTTGTCGATTACTATTCCCTTGTATCCTCTGTAAGTAGCTCCTGTTGATTCACCTACCGCTTTCTTTTGACGAATAAATGTAGGCTCATCAAAATTTACTGCATTTCTCAATTCATCAGGAGTAATATCTCTTATTTTTCCCCTGAGTTCATGATTGCTGTATTTTTTAGACATTGATAATTCATGCCCCGTACCTATCCCTGTTGCAATAACGGTGACTCTCATCTCATCACCAAGAGACTCATCAACTACAGTTCCCCAGATAATATCGGCATTCTCACCCACCTCTTCATATATTCTATCGGAAGCTTCCGTCATCTCCTCCATTGTTAAATCGCTGGTACTTGTTATGTTCATTAATACACCTTTTGCGCCGGCAATGGAGATATCTTCAAGCAATGGATGGGATATAGCCCTTTCAGCAGCTTCTTTTGCCCGGTTAGCACCACTTGATATACCTGTACCCATGATGGCCATGCCTGCCCTTAACATCGTTGTCCTGACATCCGCAAAATCAAGATTGACCAGACCCGGCATCATAATAAGATCGGTAATTCCCTTGACGGAATGAAGAAGAATTTCATCTGCTTTCTTAAACATATCGACCATTTTTGCATTTTTTGAAGCAATTCCTCTTAATCTGTCGTTGGGTATTATAATTACTGTGTCGGCAACCTCTTTTAATGTAGCAATGCCTTCTTCTGCCTGTTTTGCCCTTTTTTTCCCTTCAAATGAAAAAGGCCTTGTCACTACTGCAACTGTCAGAGCTTCAATTTCTTTGCAAATTTCCGCTATAACCGGTGCAGCTCCAGTGCCGGTACCGCCGCCGAATCCAGCGGTAATAAAAACCATGTGGCTGTCTTCAAGAGCGCTTCTTATTCCTTCCCTACTTTCAACTGCAGCTTCTCTCCCGACTTGAGGATCAGCACCAGCGCCAAGTCCTTCTGTAAGCCTTTCTCCAATTTGCATCTTGAGCTGTGCCTTTGAATGCTCAAGCGCCTGAGCATCCGTGTTTGCCGCAATAAACTTAACACCCTGCAGATTGGATTCAATCATATTGTTTATTGCGTTTCCGCCTGCTCCGCCTACTCCAATAACTTTAATCTTTGCAGAGTTTTCATTATCCACATAACTAAACATAGCCCCCCCTATTACTACAAATAATAATTAATCGCTATTGTTCAATCTTCATTGCTCTCTAATCTTGAATCGTGAACCTTGAAACAGTGAACAGTTACAATTAATCTGATATATTGATTACCATAATAATCGGCAAAAATAAACTACCCCGCAGCAAGACTACGTGGTATTGCGCATCTGATTTTACAATTGATTTTACAATCTAAACGAAGTAAGCTTCTTGGAATTCAACCCAATAACTTGCGAAAATCTATTTAATCCGTGGATTAAATTATCTCCTTGAACCATTTTTTCATTCTTGTTATTAAACGGTTGAAAATATTTTTGTCGCGAATTCTGAATTTCTTCTTAGCAGTCTGGTTTCTGGCACCGTACACAACCAGCCCAACGCCGGTAGCATACATCGGGTTATTCACCACATCAACCAGACCGCTGATTGCCCTTGGTTTACCCAGCCGGGTTGGAAAATTAAACACTGATTCCGCAATCTCTGTAACATCATTCAAAAGCGATGTTCCGCCCGTTAAAACAATGCCTGACGAAATCAATTTCTCCATCCCAGCCTTATAAATTTCTCTATCCAGCAATGTAAAGATTTCCTCCATGCGAGGTTCCAAAATTTCACCAAGAATTTGTCTGGAAAGCTTTCTTGGTTTTCGACCTCCAATGCCCGGGACATCAATAGTTTCTTCGCTGTTAATATTTTTTGCAATGCAAGTTCCATACTTCTTCTTTAGCTTCTCCGCTTCTCCAAGCGGCGCGTGCAGTCCAATTGCCAGATCATTTGTCAGGTTGTTACCCCCTAATGCAAGCACAAATGTATGCCTGATATTTTTATTGCAAAATATAGCCATATCGCTTGTCCCTCCTCCAAGATCAACCAAACCCACACCCAGCTCTTTTTCTTCTGCGGTCAGCACAGCTTCGCCAGATGCAAGAGATTCCAGAACAATATCGCAGACATCAAGGCCGGAACGGTTTGCACACTTGACAATGTTATGTGCCGACGTTACAGCTCCGGTTACAATATGAATTTTCGCCTCAAGCCTTACTCCGGCCATGCCAACAGGATTCTGAATACCTGCTTCATCATCAACAATAAATTCCTGTGGAAGCACATGTATGACTTCCCTGTCCATTGGAATTGCCACAGCTCTTGAAGCATCAATGACTCGCTCAACATCAAGCTTAGTTACTTCAGCGCCTTTTACTGATACAATTCCGCGACCGTTAAAGCCGGTTATATGCCCTCCCGCAATTCCTGCATAAACCGATGAAATTTCGCAGCCAGCCATAAGCTCAGCTTCTTCAACTGCTTTTTTTATAGATTCTACGGTTGATTCAATATCCACTACCACTCCCTTGCGGAGCCCGATTGAAGGGTGGGTGCCTATCCCGACTATATTGATTTCGTCTCCAGATATTTCACCAACAACAGCGCAGATTTTGGTAGTTCCAATATCAAGGCCTACAACAATTTCTTCCTTTCCCTGCATGTTAAATCTCCTTAAAACTATTCAGGTGTTTAGGCTAAAGAATGAAGGGAACAGATGCTTCCGAGAGTCTTTCCCCTAAAAACCTTATACCTTCAGTCTATTAACCTGAGTAGTTAAACCTTCTTATAATCCCCGGCAGGGGATTTGTCCTTCACAAGATTTACAACAATGCGATCCAGGTGATTCAAATCAATAGAATTGAAATCCGGAAAACATTTCTTTTTTTTCAGGTAGAAAAGCACGCCTTCAAGCCTTTCATACTTGTCCGGATAATCATGATAGCCAAGCTTTATTGCTTTTGCTCTATCAAATGCATACAGGGTAAGACCTGTTTGTCTGTCCACCCGGATTCTTCTTACTCTCGCGTTTGGAAGAATGCTGTCAGGATCCTGACCAAAACGTAAAACTTCCATTACTGCATTAAAAGATGTGCTGCGTGGCTCACCGAAAACATTCAGGTCTGAAAATTGAAGTCCGCTGACAATTGTCAGAACATCAGGATCCGATGCAGTCCATTCTTTAAATACTTCTCCATTAACGTTTATCAGGAACCGGCGGCCAAGATCTAAAATGGCAAGCGGTTCATGCTCCTTAATTCCAATAGTTATTATGTCCGGCAGTTCTCTTCTGACCTCAGCCTCGGTTATCCACGAATGAGCCAGCAATCTGTTCCTTATCATTGAAAGATTGACGGAAAGGATATTTATTCCTTTATTTATATTTGCCTGTTCAAGAATCTGCTGCTTTGAAAGTCGATGCCCTCCTTTAACGACCACGTTATCAGCCTTGAAATAGTCACATTGTGTAATAAAATCGTGAGTCAGAATAAAAACAAAGCTCATTACAGTTAACATGGCGACTACAGGCACTATCTCAAAACAAAAAATAAAGCGCTGTAATATTTTGACACGTTTTTTAGTTGATGTGCCCTTGTAATGGTTTTTCCTTATATGCTTATCGCCCAACAATTTTTATCTCCGGCTCCAGGTGAATATTGAACTTTTTTGACACCGTTTCCTGAACAAGCTCTATAAGGCCAAGCATATCGGAGGCCGATGCTCTGCCCCTGTTAATAATGAAATTGGCATGTTTTAATGAAATTTCTGCTCCACCTATTGACTTGCCTTTAAGTCCGGCAAGGTCAATAAGCTCTCCCGCTGTTTCCCCTGACAAAGGATTTTTAAAAAAGCATCCGGCACTTGGGGAACCTGATGGCTGTTTTTCTTTTCTTGCTTTAAAAATTTCATCAGCATTTTTTTTAAGTTTTTGTGGGTCTGAAGGCTTCAGACAAAAGCAACCTCCAATTATAATGGGCTGCCCTTGATTAACTCCTTTTACTTCCTCTTTCAGAGACAGTTTCCTGTATTCAAAGTCCAAATTTTCTCTCATGATTATTTTAGTATGCCCGTCGGGCAGCAAAATCTTTATGGAATCAAGAACGCCTTTTATTGATTCATACGCGGTTCCGGCATTCATCATTATGCCTCCACCCACTGTCCCGGGCATTCCAATAGCAAAATTCATCCCTTTGAGGCCATTTTTGATAGCAAAAGTGCAAAGAGACTGCATCCTTGCCCCGGCCAGGGCGGTAACAATGATGCCATTGCTTCCCATATCTTTTTTACTAATGCTCTTTAGACATTTCGTAAGTACAATTACAATTCCGCGTATGCCGCTGTCTTTTACAAGAAGATTTGTCCCGTCTCCGATAACAAGACAAGGAATATCCTTCTGCCGGCACCACTTGATAAGCGCTACAAGTTCTTCAGGCGTTTCAGGCATGGCAAAAGCGTCGGCAGCACCTCCCACCCGCAAAGATGTGTGCTTCGACATAGATTCATCAAATCTGACGCTGTTTTTAAATCGGCTTTCAAGCCATATTTTTGAATCGGAATCAAGCATGGATCATTGGTCATTAGTTATTAGTTATTGGTTATTAGCTCTTCCAGTATCTCTTCCCCGATTTTCCATACATTTCCTGCGCCAAGGGTGAGCAGAATATCTCCTTCTTTTAATGCTTCTTTCAAATGACAAACAGCCCCTTTAAAATCTTCTTTGCAGACGACTTTTTTGTGACCATGTGCCATGATTCCTTCGCATAAGGTCTGACCGGTTATCCCTTTTATCTTCTTTTCTCCGGCCGGATAAACCGGAAGAACTACAAGCAGGTCCGATTGATAGAATGCACGAGTAAAATCATCAAAGAGCGCTTTAGTTCTGGTGTAGCGGTGAGGTTGAAAGACCACAACCTTACGCCTGCCAGGCCAGCTTGCCTTGATAGAAGACAATGCGGATTTGATCTCAGTAGGATGATGAGCATAATCATCTACAACTGTGATTCCGTTTATCTCTCCCTTGATCTCCAGTCTGCGCTGAACCCCTTCAGCTGTCTGAAGGGCGCATTTAATAGTATCAAAAGGAATATCAAGCTCAATCCCCACAGCAATGCTTGCCATAGAGTTGTAAACGTTATGAATACCTGGAAGATTCAGAGTGATTTCTCCCAGCATTTTTCCCATGCGATAGAGACAGAATCTGCTTATTTGCCTTTCAAATACCACATCTCTTGCCTGAAGATCTGCCTGGGCGCTCATGCCATAGGTGGTGAAGCGTTTCTTTATTTTCGGGATAAGCTCCTGTATAGGTTCATTATCAAGGCAAAGAACAGCGAGACCATAAAAGGGTACACTGTTAATAAAGCTGAGAAAAACTTTTTTTATTGAGTTCAAGTCCTTGTAAAAATCCAGGTGCTCTCTGTCGATGTTTGTTACCACTGCGATGGTGGGGGATAGTTTCAGAAAAGAACCATCGCTTTCATCAGCTTCAGCTACTATAAAATCTCCCTTCCCAAGAAGTGCATTAGAACCTGTGCTTTTGAGTATTCCACCAATAACTACGGTAGGATCAAGGCCACCTTTACCGAGAACAGAAGCAATTAACGACGTTGTAGA
>JAJSZP010000036.1 GCA_030262775.1 Deltaproteobacteria bacterium
CTGCCAGATATAATTAAAAATATTTTACGCTCAAATCCATTAAAAGAACTTGCTACTTCAGGAGAAATAAAAAATTTACTGGCACCATCGCTTGATGAAGTAATTTTTCAAAGAATGCTTGAGGAGCTTTGTCTGGAAGGAAAGATTTTCAGAAAAAATGGAGGCTTTAATATCCCCAATCTATCAGTCAGTCTCTCAAAGGAGTATGAAAAATTGATAAACATGCTGCTTGATTTCGCCCGTGACATGAATTTTGTCC
Organism: Deltaproteobacteria bacterium; assembly: GCA_030262775.1. Classification (GTDB taxonomy): domain Bacteria; phylum Desulfobacterota; class Desulfobacteria; order Desulfobacterales; family ETH-SRB1; genus B13-G4. The sequence continues at coordinate 260 of JAJSZP010000036.1, forward strand.
ACTTCAGCGCAAACACATTCTGGAAATTTCACCAAAGGAAATTCAATGAAAACCTTATTCAAAAATTGCTTGACTATCTGCATGTCCAGAAAAAACTTATCCGTCTAAAAAACAGGCGTTTTTTAACTCCTCGGGCCATGAAACAGATAAAAGAAAAAATTAAACACGTAATAATCAAGAAAGGATATCCTCGGCTATGGCAGAAGCGGAGGAGTTCCTGTTCTTGAATATCTGGATGAAATCGGCCTTACCCGCAGGGACGGAGATGGGCGGGTATTAAATACATAAACGTTTTATTTCTTTATTAACAACTGGAGAAATTACATGAGCGAAAATTATAAAGAAATGTGGAAAAACCTGGGACTTGATCTTGATCAACATGATGCCTTGCTGAAAGTCCTTGGGAAAGGTTACCAGGATATCAGCAATTCCCGCTGTAAAACGACTTAACATATTAAAATCATTGCAAATTAACAAAAAGAGCTTACGACAAAAACTGTAACCATTTGATATTACAATAAAAATCTACTTACAAAAAAATGAACAATATCAACATGTTAGAAATTCGTTCGTAAACTCATTTAGACAAAATTCAGTAGGTTAAGCTATTTTGGAGCGGGAATTGATGCTCACGATCCTCAATTGCACTGACCGGTCTGTGCTAATGGGGCATCGCATGGGAAAGACTGAAAGGCCTTATGTTTCATACGCATACGAGCCATTCAAGCTGACACGTTAAAAAGTAATGTGTCACTGTATGGACTGCAGGAGTCGGATATTTAATAATTCAGGAAAATTAATGAAAGGAGATGTTAAATGGGACGATTGAAAAATATTTTTGCAACGCGTTGGGGAATTATTGGAGTAGGAGGGCTTATCGGTGTGCTTGCCGCCCTTTTACAAAAGCTGGGAAATCCCGGAAACATGGGTATCTGTGTAGCCTGCTTTGAAAGAGACATTGCAGGAGCAATCGGAATTCATCGGGCAGCCGTGGTCCAGTATATGCGACCCGAAATTATCGGGTTTGTCCTGGGCTCTTTGGTTGCCGCCTATATTTTTAAGGAATTTCGGCCAAGAACAGGGTCAGCTCCCATTGTTAGGTTTGTTTTAGGCGTTTTTGCGATGATCGGGTCTCTTGTTTTCCTGGGATGTCCGTGGCGTGCAATACTGCGCTTAGCTGCTGGAGACGGGAATGCAATTTTTGCATTGCTCGGACTCATAGGCGGTATCTGGATAGGCACTCTTTTTCTAAAAGGCGGATATAACCTGGGGCGTGTTCAGAAGACATACGCCTCGGCGGGATGGTTATTGCCTTTGACCATGCTCGGTTTTTTAGCACTAATGCTGATTTTTCCACATATCGAAGGACAGGACAAAAGCGGGGTGCTGTTTTACAGCCTAAAAGGCCCCGGCGCTATGCATGCTCATCTAATCATATCTCTTGCCGCAGGTCTTGCAATAGGATTTATCGCCCAGCGAAGCCGCTTTTGTACGATGGGCGCGTTTCGCGATCTGATCCTGTTTCGTCAGGTTCATCTCTTATCAGGCGTCATTGCGCTTGTGGTAACAGCAGTTATCGTAAATCTGATCGCTGGGCAGTTTCATCCAGGCTTTGCCAGGCAGCCGGTGGCCCATACCATGCAAATCTGGAACTTTGGCGGGATGGTTCTGTCAGGGCTTGCTTTTTCCCTGGCCGGAGGATGTCCGGGGCGTCAGCTTTTTCTGGCAGGTGAAGGTGACGGGGACGCTGCGATCTTTGTGCTGGGTATGATTGTCGGGGCCGGCTTCGCCCATAATTTCGGCCTGGCCAGTTCGCCAAAAGGGGTGGGACCTCACGGTATTGCGGCGGTTATTATCGGTCTTATAGTCTGTCTGTTTATCGGTTTTACGATGAGAAAAAGAGTAAGCTAAGGAGGTAAAATTATGAGTATAATTGTTGATGCCAAAGGACTCTCCTGTCCTCAACCGGTCTTGATGACTTTAAATAAAATCAAGGAGATTAAAAAAGGCGAAATCATAGTAAAGGTTGATACAGACACATCAAAAGAAAATGTGAGCAGGGCGGCACAAAGCCAGGGCTGGGAGATTGCTGATGTTCAGGAAAATGAAGGAGGATATCAGCTTACGCTTAAAAAGTAGTCGAGTGGTCGAGTGGTCGAGGAATTAGAATATAGAAAGCCGTAGGGACGAATCTTGTGTTCGCCCTTGAGAGGGATTAAGAAATGTCATTTTTTGAATTTTTAAAACCAAAAAAAGAAAAAAAAGCGCAAGAGTCTGATAAGGACAGGGGCATACTGGTATTTGAACATACCAGCGAGGTAATTCGTGCTGAGAACGTTCTTAAGGCATCAGGGTGGAAAATCCGGGTTATGGGGCCGCCGCCTGAGATTCAGAGCGGCTGCGACCTGGTTATCGAGTTTCCGCTTATAGAAGAGCTGAACATTGTGCGAACTCTCCAAAAAGTCGGAGCTTCGCCTTTGGAAATAGTCCCTGTCAGCAGTCCTCTATTGCGGCCCGTTGATCTTTTTCAGATTAAGGACTTTAACCAATACCTGATGGTTCGCGCCGCTAATATGAAATTAACTGTTGAGAAAAAGACCCTGGATATCGTAAACATATCAGGCGGCGGCTGTCCGGATGTCCCCTATCTGGCGCAGGAAATGGTTGGCAAATCGTTATCCAAAGCGCCAAGTCCCAACGAAATCGGTCATACTCTCTGCGGATATGCGCTGCAACTGGCTTATGAGGAGATGACACGCCGATGCTTGCCATAGTGGGAACCGTTCCTGACCAAAAGTTTCCCCTAACAACAGGGAAAGTCAGTCTAAAAGACGATAAAATCTGCATCAAGGAAAAACGGATCCATGTTAACCGCGGAACTCCGGCCCTGCTGGCAGCGGCTGTCAAAACCGGAGAAGCACTGGGACAATTGGAAGTTTTTGGGTATCTAATTGGAGACATTGGCCTGGGAGAAGGGAGCCGGAAACTTTATGAATATCTGGCTAAGAATCTTGGTCGATCCGAGTTTTCTGCCATCACGTTTCATTATCTTCAGCCGGATGTAAACTGGCACAATCGTGTTTTATCTGCTATAAAAGAGATGGCAAAACAGCCTGTCCTGATTGCGGATGCCGGATTTATGTATGCAGCCAAGATGAGCGGTCATGCCGCTGCATACGATCTGTTTACACCCGATACAGGTGAGCTGGCTTTTCTGGCCGATGAAACCGCGCCTCATCCATTTTATACACGGGGCTTTATTCTTCAGGATGAAAAACGGGTGCCGGATCTGATTAAACGCGCGTATGCCCATAAAAATGCTTCGCGCTTTCTCCTTGTTAAGGGAAAAAAGGATTACCTGTCTGACCGGAATGGGATTAAAGCAACGGTCGACAGCCCTGCCTGTGAGGCCATGGAGGCTATGGGCGGCACAGGGGATACACTTACCGGCATTGCAGCAGCCTTGATTGAATCGGGAATGGAAATCAGCAAAGCCGCGATTGTTGCCGCAAAGGCGAATCGATTAGCCGGCTATTATGCCCGGCCAACGCCTGCAACCCAGGTGATAGAGATAATACGCCAGATACCAGGAGCGCTGGAGGAGATTCTACAGGAAAAGATAACCGGTAAGGCAACCACAAAATGAAGTTTTCCTTTGTTTGTCAGGAGCATAATAAAATTTTTGAAAGTGATCGGTTCAGGATCATCGATGATTGAGGAGTCTTGATAGATGGCTCCGGCAATAAAACCTGGGATGCAAAGGTTGAACTTTTATCTTCATACCCCTTTTGCGGGAAAAAGCATATTTTTGATGTGAATGAACTTGTGTGTCCGTTTACGTAGAATTTAAGGAGAAAAAATGAAAGAGATTGATGCCAGGGGCCTGGCCTGTCCGGCTCCGGTATTGCAGACAAAAGCAGCCATCGAAGAAGCAAACCCAAATGTAATCAAGGTTATCGTTGATAATGAGGCATCCAAACAAAATGTTTGCCGGTTTTTAAAATCCCGGAACTATGAAACCTCTGTACAAGAGGAGGGAAGCGATTTTCATGTTACAGGGAAGCGTGAAGCAGGATTTGCCCCTGAAGTTTCAACCCATGAGAAATCAACAACTGGTGGAAAAAAAATCATGGTCATGCTGGCTACTGACCGCATGGGCTTTGGCGATGACGAGCTTGGTTTAAAACTCATGATTAGCTACATCAAGACGCTAAAAGAGATGGGACCCGAGCTGTGGCGGCTGGTTTTTGTGAACAACGGCGTTAAACTCACAATTAAGGGTTCCGAGGTATTACCTGTTCTTAAAGGCTATGAAAAGGACGGGCTTCATATCATGGTGTGCGGGACCTGCCTGACCCATTTTGATTTGCTGGATAAAAAACAGGTAGGAGAGACAACCAATATGCTGGATATCGTAACAGCCATGCAACTGGCCGACAAAGTGATTAATATATAGGGTGCGCTCATCATGATCAAAATAGATATACCGGGTTTTGGCAGATTGCGGCTTGAGCGCCTGATTTTGGATTATAACGGCACGATAGCTGTTGACGGCCAACCAGTTCAGGGGGTGAAAGGACGTTTAATAGCCCTTGCGCGGCACGTCGAAATTCATGTATTGACAGCGGATACTTTTGGAGGAGTCGAGAAAAAGCTCTCAGATATTCCATGCAAGATACATGTCTTACCGGTTGAGGCTCAGGATAAAGGCAAAATGGAATACGTAAATAGACTGGGCGCCGGCGGAACAGTGTGCATTGGAAACGGCCGCAACGATGTTATGATGCTAAAAAAGGCGGCTCTTGGCATAGCGGTTATGCAAGATGAGGGCGCGGCTGCCTCTGCTGTTTTGTCTGCAGACGTTGTGGTAACCGATATATTGTTTGCGCTTGACCTTCTCACAAACCACATGCGTCTAACTGCAACGTTGCGCTCATAAAGACATTTGAAACTCTTAATCATAAAAGAGAATAAAAAATGGTAGAAGAGAAAGCAAAGAAGCTTCGCCTTACGGAGACTGTTACAGGTTCCGGGTGAGCATCAAAATTGCCTCCAGGGGACCTGGAGAGGGCGCTTTGTGGGATGGAATTTCCGACTGATCCAAATCTTATCGTAGGTATGGATAGTATGGACGACGCAGGAGTATATAAAATCACGGATGATATCGCAATTATTCAGACCGTGGATTTTTTCACACCGATTGTAGATGATCCATACTGGTTCGGACAGATTGCCGTAGCTAATGCTCTGAGTGATGTTTACGCAATGGGCGGTGTTCCCAAAACTGCCATGAATATCGTTTGTTTCCCAATCAATCAGATGGATATTTCCATCCTCCGTAAAATCATACAAGGCGGCTTAGACAAAATGAAGGAGGCGGATGTAGTTCTGGTAGGAGGACACAGCGTGGAGGACAAAGAGTTAAAATACGGTTTGTCCGTCACCGGTTTCATCCATCCTGATCGGATCCTCACAAAAAAAAATCTTAAGGTTGGAGATCGTCTGATACTGACAAAGCCCATTGGCACCGGTATTATTAACACAGCCATTAAAGGGGGGCTTGCTTCCAAGGAAGTCATAAAATTTGTTACACATCTTATGGCTACACTTAACAGGGATGCAGCTCAAGTAATCGAAGGCTTTCCTGTTCACGCCTGCACCGATATTACCGGTTTTGGCCTGATAGGTCATGTTGCTGAAATGGTTGTCGATTCCGATTTTGGAATCAGCCTCTGGTCTGAAAAGATACCGATAATTCCTGAAGCCTTTGATTATGCGGCAATGGGGCTTGTGCCTGCCGGAGCTTATAAAAACAGAGAGTTCCGTAAGTGTATGGTCGATATTTCTCCTTCTGTGAAACAGACTGTTTTAGATATTCTATACGATCCCCAGACATCCGGAGGGCTGCTTATCTGTGTGGAAAGGGAAAGCGCAGTGGCTCTGGTAAATGAATTAAAAAAAAAGGGGATAGATGATGCCGCAGTTATCGCAGAGGTGTTATCCGAACCTAATGAAAAAATTGTTGTGAGTTAAAAAAAATCGTAGTATTATATTTTTTTATATTATGTTTTTTTCACCAAGAGCACGAAGCACGCAAAGAAATTATAAAAGCATTAATTCTAATCTTCGTGGTTTTATTTTTCCTTGCAACTATTCAGGGATGCTCGAATGTATCTGAGTGAAGCCAGGTGCCCTTCGTCAGTTGGTGTATAAGACCATCGGAAATGAGGCAAAGCCTCTTTTGTCGAAAACTAAAGTTTAAAATCACCCATATTTTTTTTGCTGGTAAATGCAACTGAGTTGCATGCTCTGTATAAAGGGAAAAGAATGAACCTGAAATGAAATGTAACCTGAAAAGGATTTTTGTTGTAATCCTGGTTACCTGGTTTGCTACTCTAAATGTGGCGATCCATACCATGCACAACCATGGCCTGTTTGGTTGTCATGTAAAGCCGCTCACATCCGCAAAGCCGCTATGCTGTCCTTCTCTTAAGTGCCGCAATTCTTGCCAAACCGGAACACTGCTTACCGCATCAGTACCGCATATTCATTCTCAACCTCATGGTAAGTGCCTGGCATGTCATTATCTCAGCCAGTGCAGGAGTGTGCCTCTGGATATCCGGATAACGCTAATTAGCGAGTTCCTTTGCCTCGGGACTTGCTTTTGTTATCAGCCTTTATTCTACAAATCATTTGTATGCCTAGCATCACTTCCGCGCGGTCCCCCCATAATCTGACTCATTATTTCTAAATAAGTAAGCGGTCACAGATGTTCGTTTGTCTCTCTCAAGTCCAAGGCGTGTTGGAGGAGTCCGCCCCAGACGGACCTTACGGACAAACAGATCTCTGCCCTTTTCTGTCATGTGCGTAGTGTTAGGGACTTCACTCAAAATAATCTGCCCGCAATTAGCTCATAGCTCTTATTATTTCAGATGGTTATTATTGATTCTATTTTCACCCATTGGGTGAAATGTTAACATTAAGCAATATCTTGAAATCATTGTGCTAAAAGCTAACTGCTAAATCTCAATTTAGGTAAAAGTGGGTAGTTTTGTTTCAGTGAGTTCCCTTACGCCCTTAAAACAAGGATTGCGATTCTTTAGGAAAGAGGATACAAGATCATGAAATTTTATTGCAAAATAGGAATGTTATCATTTCTTCTCTTCAGCATGTTAATCATGCGTGCCAGAGAGAATTTGCTGTATGCAGGAACAATCACACTTGATACAATTGTGGTAACAGCCCCCAAAGAGGAAGATGCTGAGAAAAAGATAGAAAGCATGACGCTCAAAACACACAAAATTGTGGATCTGGCAGAAATCCTTTCAGATGAAATGGTGGAAGCAACCATGATTCGCAAAGGTGCCTATGGAAATGAAGTCGCTATAAGGGGTTTCGGACAATCAAACCTGAAAGTATTACTAGACGATGGGCTCCTTGAGGGGGCCTGTGGCAGCAGAAAAGACCCATCCTTATCACATATCAATATGTTAACTGTTGACAAAATCGAGGTAAGGCAGGGGCCATTTGATGTGACAAAAGCGGGGGCGCTCGGCGGGAGCATCAATGTGGTAAGTAAAAAACCACAAAAAGGTTTTCACGGTGAAATCCTTGGTAAAGGAGGCAGTTATAATTTCCTGAGTGGTGGTTTTTACGTCACAGGCGGAAATAATAAAGTCCAAGGATTGATTGGCTATAATTACTCCGAATCCGATCAGTATGAAGACGGAGAGGGCAACAAGCTTTACAGTTTTGCACCAGGTGGTCGGCCGTACAATGCCGAGGGAAAAGATATGAAGGCATTTGAAAAGCAAGATGTGTGGGGAAAACTGCAACTGACTCCGACAAAAAATCAAACGATACTTTTGTCACACACATATGGGAATGCTGAAGATATTATGGCCCCAAGAGTTGCATGGGATATGGAATCCGAAAAAACAAACCTGACGAGTGCCGAGTATCTCATTACCGAACTGGGAAATTTTTCTGACAGGTTGACTCTTTCTATCTATCGCAACAAGATAGAACACAACCCTTACGATAAATACAGAGAGTTGATAGGCGGCCCTCCTTTCCATCGATATAATGATGTAGAGTCAACGATTACCGGGGGAAAGATAGAAAATGAGCAACCAACGAATTTCGCTGCGTTTACCTATGGCATTGATATGTATAAACGTAACTGGAAAGGAGATATGTACAGAGACGACACTGGAGCGATTTTTAATGACGAACTCATCCCTGATGTGGATACCTACGATTATGGCGTATATGTGAAGGCAGATAAAGATTTTGATAAATGGTCACTGGGGGCCGGCCTTCGTTATGACAGGTTTGAAACAGAAGCCAATGAAACCCTCAAGCAGACTTCCGCAGTAACGTCTGCCAACAAGAATACGAATGACTTGCCCAGTGGATATCTGTCTGCAAGATACTATGTTACGGATAACTCTCATATTTTTGGTGGGATTGGCCGCAGTATTCGAACGCCAACCTCCGTTGAACGCTATCTTCAGTCGCCTTCCCCTTTTTTTCATGGGAATCCGGATCTGGATACAACAAAGAACACAGAGTTCGATATTGGCTTTGAGATGACTGGCGAAAGATACAGCCTCAGAGTAAAGGGATTCTATAGTAATCTGAATGACTATATTTACCAACAGGGTAAGATGACAGAGGCTTCTCATCAGACCTGGACCAATATTGATGCTCATCTGTATGGTGCTGACGTAAAGGCTATCATTGACATCGTATCTGATCTGTCTTTAGAAGCTGCTGCGTCCTATCAACGAGGAAGGAAAGACTCGCAACCGGATGAGAACAATGACAAAGACTTGGCCCAGATCCCACCGTTGAAAACCAGACTTGCTGTGCATTATGATCATTCTGATTTTTTCGGAACGTTAGAGTGGATTCACTCAGAGAAAGCTGACGATATAGATATTGATGCAGGAGAGACAAGGTTGTCTGGTTGGAATGTGGTTAATCTTAGAGCAGGGTACCAGTATAAGCAGCATCTGACACTTAATGTTGGCATCGAAAACATCTTTGACGAACACTATGCCGTAGCCAACTCGTATGAGTGGGACGTTGTTGCCGGAACAGAAGCAACCCCGGCCATAGTATATGAACCCGGAAGATATTTTTATGCCAGCGTTAGTTATATGTTTTAGATATATTCGGCAGCATAACCTTAGGAAAGCCCGTCCACCTCGCCTGAGCTCGCGATGGCGGGCGGGTTGGAATCAAACGTAAGGCAAGGGATTTTGATGAGGATTTACAGGATGAGTTTTGATATTTTAATCCTGAATATCCTGTTAATCCGGTCAAAAAAGTCTTTTTTGAAAGACCTGGTTTGCTACAAATAACGGTTATAATAAATGTTTCTGATTGCAGGGGTTTCCCCAAAAACAAAAATACTTGATAACAACCCCAGGATGTGTCCTGTATGCGGCCTGACAAGAGCCTATTTTAAACGGGTAGACCAATATTTAAGCATATTTTTTATTCCCATTTTAAGGGTCAAAAAAGGCGAACCTTTTATCATGTGCGAAAGGTGTGAAAAAAATGTAGGCAATTATGGAGAAAACGATAATTCCTGGTCATGCGGACAGGATATTAAGTGCAAAAACTGCGGGAAAACCTTAGATAAAAATTTCAAATACTGCCCTTTTTGCGGCAAACTTAACTTATGAAATACATGTATCTCTCTAAGAATTTCGAACGCCATGTAGTCCTGATGTCCCCGGAAGTACATTGGAACACAGGCAATATAGGCCGCACCTGCCTTGGAGCAAACGCATTTCTTCATCTTATCAAGCCCCTTGGATTCTCTCTTGAAAGCAAACAGGTTAAAAGAGCTGGTTTAGACTACTGGCCCAGAGTAAAACTTTATGTATGGGACAACTTTACAGACTTTAAGAATAAAATGAAACCTCTTAAAAAAGAAGTTGTTTTGTTTACAAAAAACGGGGATAATCCATTCTGGTCAATGCCATCACCGGAAAGGCTTTTTCTTGTCTTTGGTTCTGAAACAAAAGGGCTACCCCAACCAATCCTGTCCATGTATAAAGACGCCACCTACCACATTCCGATATCAGACGAAATAAGAAGCCTCAACCTTTCTACCGCAGTCGGAATAGCGCTGTATGAAAGTCTTCGCTTTAAGCGAAATTAAAAATTCCTTCCTAGAAAAAGCAAGAAAGGATAGATGTAATTGCAGCCTGAAAAGCTTAACAATAACTTAAAACTAATGTCAGAAAGACGTGTTTATGCCACTGCCCCCTGCACTTATCCCTTTTTCTTTTCAAACGTCTTCATAAAGTCAGCCAAAGCCTCAACCGCTTTTATGGTCGTGGCATTGTATATAGATGCCCTGCAACCTCCGACAGACCGGTGCCCCTTAAGGCCAACCATACCGTTTTCAAGTGCTTCCTTAACAAACAGCTTTTCCAGATCTTCGTTAGGAAGGCGAAAAGTTACATTCATAAGTGAACGGCTATCGGTCTCTGCCGTACCTTTATAAAAAGCGCTTGAATCAATAACACCGTATAATAACCCAGCCTTTTTACGGTTTATTTCCTCCATATTTTCGAGTCCGCCGACATCTTCTTCCAGCCATTTCATAACAAGCTGAATAGTATAAACAGCAAAACACGGAGGAGTATTATACATTGAATTTTTGGAAGAGTAAGTTGTATAGTTCAGCATTGAAGGCAGATTTTCCTGCACCAGTTCCAGCATATCGTCATGGATTATCACCATGCAAACACCTGCAGGGCCGATATTTTTTTGAGCCCCCGCATATATCAGACCGAATTTGTTCATATCCAAAGATCTGCTCATTATATCGGAAGACATATCAGCTATTAGCGGAACGCTACCGGTATCAGGGAAAGATGCCCACTGAGTTCCCTTTATTGTGTTGTTTGATGTAATATGAACATAAGAGCTGTCGCTGCTGAACTGGATATTGCGTGGTATATATGTAAAATCTCTATCTTCAGAAGATGCCACGATATTAACCTTTTTGTCCAGAATTACAGCTTCCTTTATTGCTTTAGTTGACCATGTGCCTGTATTAACATAATCTGCGATATTCTTTTTATTAAGAAAATTCATGGAAATCATGCAAAACTGCAGACTGGCTCCTCCCTGTATGAAAAGCACGTGAAATTTTTCATCCAGTTTTAAGAGGCGCTCTATTCTTTCTACTGCATCATTAATTATGTCATCAAACCATTTCGATCTGTGGCTGATCTCGGTAACAGACATTCCTGATCCATTGTAATTTAAAAACGAATCCCTTATCTCCTCAAGAACGCTCAGGGGAAGGGCTGCAGGTCCTGCATTAAAATTATAGATTCTGTTTTCCATGATGTTTTTTCTCCGGCAAGTATTTTTTCACAGATTTTAAAGCTAAAGTTTCGAGTATTGACAAACAGTTGCCTTATATTTTAAGTTAATTTGTATTGCAAATAAAATTCTATTAACTCTGATGAATTAGTAAAATAGCTATTTTCAGAAAACTACATACTTTTTACAGAAAAGCCAACTCTTATGAAAATTTACACGTATCCTTCAAAATCGGCTGAAACAAGGGTTGCATCTATTATAAATCGAGGGCTCGGTTTTAAGAAAGAAGATTATCTTAAAGTTTCGCAGATACTTGAAGATGTCAGAAAGAACGGCGACAACGCCCTTATTAAATACGCAAATCAGTTTGACGCTCCCGGCCTTTCAATAAAATCAATCAGAGTAACATCCGACGAAATTGAAGCTGCTGCAAAAAAAGCTGAAAGACCATTTATGCGCTCTTTAAACAGAGCAATAGCTCATATCGAATCATTTCATAAACACCAATTATGCAATTCATGGATAAATACAGATCGCCCCGGTACTTTTCTGGGGCAGATAGTAAACCCGGTTGATTCGGCTGGAGTTTACGTGCCTGGCGGAAAAGGAGGGAAGACCCCCCTTGTTTCTTCTGTTCTTATGGGTGCAATCCCGGCCAAAATAGCGGGTGTAAAATATATAGCAATGACAACTCCGCCCACAAAAGACGGAACTGTAAATCCCCATCTTCTTGTTGCGGCAAAAAAAGTCGGAATCAATACGATTTACAAGCTTGGAAGCGCCTGGGCAATTGCTGCATTAGCCTTCGGAACCAAAACGGTTCCAAAAACCGACGTCATAGTCGGACCCGGGAATATTTATGTTACTTTGGCTAAAAAGATTGTATCAGGAACAGCCGGAATAGACATGATAGCGGGACCAAGTGAAATACTGATAATCGCAGACAGCACTGCATCCCCGGAATTCACAGCGGCCGATCTGCTTTCACAGGCAGAACATGACATCATGGCATCCTCCATACTCGTGACCGACTCAGAAGAAACAGCAAGGGCTGTTGATATAGCAGTAGAAGAACAGCTAAAATATCTGGGCAGAAAAGATATAGCCAAAAAGTCTCTTGACAGTTTCGGAGCAATTATAGTTATGCCTGATCTCCCGGCCTGCTTTGAACTTGCCAACAGGATAGCTCCTGAACACCTTGAGCTTCACATAGACAACCCTTTTGAGTATATCGGAAAGATCAAAAACGCCGGTGCTATATTTGTCGGCGATTACACGCCGGAGCCTGTCGGCGATTATATAGCAGGGCCAAACCATGTACTTCCTACCGCAGGAGCAGCCAGATTTGCTTCAGCCCTATCTGTAGATAACTTTGTCAAAAAGACAAGTCTAATTCATTATTCTAAAGAAGCCTTCAGACGAGAAGCAAAAGACATAATCCGCCTTGCTGAAATAGAAGGACTTGATGCACATGTAAATTCCATAAAGATAAGACTGAAATATTAAGAATTTACTGTTGCAGGAATAGCTATCACATTCAATCTATGAATGCAAATATGGAAATATATCCGCTTTGTTTCATAATGATAAAATTGAGTCTGACTTTATTTGGTCCGGTAGAATGACAGTTTTTTCAAAAAATTATTAAAAACTATAACTATTGATTCCTTGTATTTGTTGAAACTAATGGAAAATATTGAAGATTTAGTCGAAATTCTGAAAAAGTACAATGAGGCTTACAGAAAGGGAAAACCGCTTGTAAGCGATCTCGAATACGATAGGCTTTTTGAAAAGCTGCGGGAACTATCCCCATATCACCCTTTTTTTCTTTCAGTAGAACCTGAAAAATTTGATAATAGAAAAGAAGTAAGACATCCTGTGCCGATGCTTTCAACCGAAAAAACATACACAAAACATGGTCTTGAGAAATTTATTGCCAGGGTTAATAAAGCAGCTAATGAGATAGGCATTACCAATGTTTCATTCAGTGTAACGCCCAAACTGGACGGCCTTGCCGGAAGAGATGATGGAACAATGCTTGCTACCAGAGGAAGTGGTGAAACAGGATACAATATTAGCAATTGTTTTAACAAGGGCATAATTCCTTCCGGAGGCAGAGGACTTGGCCTTGGTGAATTGGTAATTGTCATGTCCTATTTTGAAGAACACCTGTCTGATGAGTTTGAGCATCCTAGAAATATGGTTGTTGGAATAGTCACTTCTGATACTTTAAACGAATTTGCGAAAAAGGCTCTTCAAGACAATATGGTGCATTTTGTCCCATATTCCGTTCTTCCAAAATGGACGGGCGTTGCTGATGAACTTTTGGAAAACATAGAGCAAATCACAAAAGATCTTACAGTAAAAACAGATTACCCTATAGATGGAATGGTTGCTGGGGTAACCAATGAAGATGTAAAAAACTACATGGGAGCTACAGCTCACCACCACAGATGGCAAATAGCCATAAAGACAAAGGGCGAAACAGCTATAACTACCGTTGAGGGCATTAAATGGCAGGTGGGAAGAACGGGAAATATTACTCCTGTATTGAAGATCAGTCCTGTTTATCTTTCAGGAGCTACAATTCGGAACGTCACAGCTCATCACGCGGGTCTTATACAAAAAAAACATATAGGCGTCGGAACAAAAATTGAAGTTATTAGAAGCGGCGAAGTAATTCCAAAGCTTGAAAAAGTTATTGAGGAATCAGATGAAATTATAATACCCGAAAAATGTCCTTCATGCGGAACAGAACTCGAATGGAATAATGATTTTCTAAAATGTAATAATAGCTCCTGCAAAGCTCAAATAGAACAAAGCATCAGCCACTGGTTTAAAACTCTTGGCAATGCGGACTGGTTTGGAATAAAAACAATTCAGAAGCTTGTTAAAAATGGTTATGACAGCCTTGAAAAAATATACTCTATGAGTGAAAATGATTTTAAAAGTATAGGATTTGGTCCCGGTCAATCCAAAAATCTTGCCCAAGCCATTAATATAAGCAGAAACAAACCGGTTGAAGATTGGCGGTTTTTAGCGGCATTTGGAATATCTGATCTTGGAAAGGGTGACAGCAGAAAACTGCTTGCCTATATAACGATTGAAGAGCTTATGCATGCAAAAGCAAAACATATTGAAAAAATACCTAATTTTGGTTCCATTACAAGCAGGTCAGTTAAAAACGGCATCAAAAAAATTAAAGATACAATAAATCACATGCTGTTAATTGGTTTTAATCTTGAAAGAACACCTTTTGCAAAAGAACAAATTAATATAGATAGCGCTATTGTCGGGAAACATGTTGTATTTACCGGCAAAATGGATTATGGAAGCAGAGAAGAAATGCAGAAAGAAGCGAGAAAGCTTGGCGCAGTCATTCAAACCTCGGTAAGCAACAAAACTGATTATCTAATCTGTGGGGAAAAGGCGGGCACAAGAAAAATTGAAAAAGCAAAAAAAATGGGTGTAATAATTATATTAGAAAAAAAATATAATAAATTGATTAGATTGTAAAACAAATTTCAAGACTTGTTACTCTTGATGCATGTAGAAAGGATATAAATTATGGCTCTTACCAAAGCTAATATTGTTGAGACAATCTGTGTTAAAAATGGATTTTCAAAAAAACAATCTATTGAAACGCTTGAAACTCTGATGGAAATCATTAAGCAAACACTTGAATCCAGCGAGGATGTTTTGGTCAGCGGGTTTGGCAAATTCTGCGTAAGGCATAAAAAGGAACGAAAGGGCAGAAATCCTGCAACTGGAGAAGATATGATGCTTGCGCCAAGAAAAGTTGTTACTTTCAGGTGTTCCAGCAAGTTGAAAAATAAGCTTAACGCCATATAATACTTGAGTTTGCGAAAAATAGTTTGCGAAAATTCTGGTTGATTGGCACAAAAGCCGCTTTTGGCTTAGTTGTTTTGTTATTTCAGGCAGTTAACAATGATAAAATTTATTTTGAGACACTTAAGATGCAATCTCTTAATTTATTTGTATAAAAATAATTTAAAGCATATTTCATGCCGACATTGCTGATTTAGAAAGAACTATTTTTCGAAAACTCAAGTATAATAAAGCTGACATGCAAAATAGATTAAAAAAAATTAAAACAGGAGATAAGTATCCTGGCTGGGAGAAGCCTTTTGAAAGCACATTAATGGGCATAATAGACGGTGAGATTCAACTTCTGGTTTCCTTGCCTTATCCGAGAGAAATAGATATTGAAGATTTTAAGAATTTGACAGCATATGGAATCTGCAATGAAAAATATCCGCTTGTAATCTGGAAATTTGGTAAAAACTTTTTACTCCCGACTCCTTACAACCCTGAGTTTGAAAAGCAGTTCAGGCCAAATGATGTGGAAAAATTCATTTGTCAAAAAAACAAAATTATGACCAGGATTCTGATTGATCAAAATGGAATTGTCAGGGTAATAAGTTTGGCCAAACTTAAAAGCAGCTTTATTGAAGATCTGCAAAAGGCATGGAGTAATTCAAACACAGACTGGGGCAGATACAACTCATGGTTAACTCAAATCTTCCGCGAGAATACATATAAAATATGGGAAAAAGTCAAAAAATACAAATACTGAAGCTCACCTTTAGCTGGTTTATTTCATAAACGAAAATTTACTGTGTATCTAGCCCAAAAAATAATCAAAAAAAAACTTCATTACATCATCAGGGAATCTTACTGGAACGGAAAATATTTTAGAAGTCGAGACTTATTTGATCTTGGGGACAATCCTGCAAAATATATTATTTACCCTGGAGGGAATGCTTACTATATTGACGAAAAAGTAGAAAACAGGCTGAACTCTCTTGGAGTAAAGCCCGGCTTTGATGAACTTGATAATATATTCTGGCGCTTTCTGAAGCCGGAAATAAAGTATATTCTTGAAATGTTTAGTCAAAGATCAGGACGTACGCAAAGAAAAAAAGGGGAGGGAAATGCTCAGTTTCATCTATTCGATAAAAGAAGAATTCATTTTTTAAGGTTCGGCAATATGGACCAGGGAAAAATCGGACGTATATCGCCTAAACTTTTTCAGGTGCTTCTCAATAAATCAAGAGACGAGATCGAACAGTATTTTCTGGAATCTGAAGGTATTCTTGATCCCTCTGAATTTAAGCCATACGTTTATGTAATATTTGATCTGCAGAGATTCTCTTCAAAGTTAACCGCAAAGACAATGCCTCAAGCTCTGAATCAAAAAAAAGTTGATGAGTATTTTATTGAAGAGATATGTCGTCTTAACAAAGACAGGTCTTTCTGGGCCGGAATGACAACCAGGCCGGATTTGAATGAATATTTGATCCGATATATTATCATGTTTTTTGATAACGAATACGGTCAAAGCTATTTCCTGCACGATTACATAAAAAACCTTATTGACGGCAAAAGGTTTTATGCTCCACCCCCTAACAAGGGCTCAGTAACCTTAGATGAAGCAATAACAATATTCGGTATAAAAAAAGATAAACTTAACAAAATGAGTCGCCGCGGCTTAACGGCATTATACAGACATATGGCTAAAAAATACCACCCCGATAAAGGGGGAGAGCATGATAAATTTATTAAATTAACTGAAGCATATCAGAAATTATTAAAAAGCAAGAATGCCATGTAGAAAGGTGCAGATAGTTACAGCTATAGTTGATATTTGCGCAAAAAAGGTTACACTCAAATTATTTTTTCAAGGGCATTTAAAAAACGGACATTTTCTTCATGAAGACCAACATTTATTCTTATATAGTCAGAATATCCATATGATGTCATTGAACGAACAATAATGCCCTGTCTGAGCATTTTTTCAAAAACCTCATCAGCATTTTTCCCAACATCTATTAAAAAAAAGTTTGCCTGTGTAGGGAAATATTTAATATTCATCCTGTCAAGAGATTCGTATAAAAAATCAAGCCCTTCATGAACAAGAGATATGGTTTCCCCCAAAAAAACTTTATCTTCCATCGCGGCAACAGCGGCAACCTGCGCTAATGAATTTGCGTTAAAAGGCTGCCTTACCCTGTTTATAAGGCTCGCTATTTCCCGAGGCATAATACCATAGCCTATTCTGAGGCCTGCCAGTCCATAAGCTTTTGAAAATGTTCTAAGTGTAACCAATGCAATACCAAAATCAAAATAATCAATACTTATTGCACAGCTTTTATCCCGCACAAACTCAATATAAGCTTCATCCACTATCAGCAAAACTCCATCAGGGATACTTTGCAGAAAGTCTTTAAAATCTTTTTTTGATATAAGGGTTCCAGTCGGATTATTAGGATTGCATATAAAAATCATGCGTGTTCTGGATGAGATTCTGTCTCTGATTCCATCCAGATCCACACAAAGTGACTTTAATGGAACCTGGACTGGAGTCGCTCCAGCACAACATACCATTATATTGTACATAAGGAATGAAGGATAAGGAATTATTGCTTCATCGCCAGGACGCAGAAAGGTGCGTGCAATCATCCCGATTATCTCATCAGAACCGTTTCCTAAAACAACATTTTCAATTGCAACGCCAAGTTTTTTAGCAATATTCCTTACCAAATCATGTCCGCTTCCATCTGGATAGCGGTTCAGTTTTTCTATGGCGCCATGGATAGCTTTTACAGCCAAAGGAGACGGTCCCAATGGATTTTCATTAGATGCAAGTTTGATAGAATCACTAATGCCATATTCTCTCTCAAGCTCCTCAAGAGGTTTGCCAGGAGAATAAGGATTTATCGCTAATATATAATCAGGTACTGATAATTTCATTTTGGAATTTTCAGATATGAGACATTTTAAACGCTTATCAGCTATTACTCGTCAGCCATATCCCCTATCCACACCTCAAGGGGAGATAAATGGTGGTTTAATTATTTCAGCATGTTACAAGAACTTGCGATTCATGAGGCTATTAGAATCAGTTATTAAAACAATCTTCTTGTATTTTTAATTTATATTTGTGTCAAGTTTTTTCAAACAATGTTATTAAAAACCTTGTTGACACAATATAATTGTTATTCTATTTATTGATAATAAATATTCCTCATTACAAAAACTTTGAACGATTAATGACATCACAAAACAACCTCAAAAAATGTATCCAAAGAATCCTGGTATTTCAGCAACACGGCAGCGGAGAAAGCAAGATACAGGGAATCACAAGATATGGAGAAAATCTTTTTGACCTAAAAATAATATCAATCGACAAACCTCTACCCCATGTAATCGACGATTCAATAAAATATCTGCCCCATATCAAAGCCGACCTGGTATTAGATTATCTTACACATCCTGACCTTTCATATGATCTTGGAGTTATGTGCACAAGTAAAAAGATTCCTATAATCGCAACAGGTAAAAGATCACATATTAAAGGCCGCCTTACGCCTCCCACATGATGCAGTCTATCAAGACAGGTCTGCCTTGGCCCTTATGGAGAGAAATTTGGCATGCCGGAATTCTCTGTTAAAATAATCAGAGGAAGGATTGCAAATATCAAGATACTTCGGGGCGCTCCATGCGGTGCTACATGGAAGGCATCTGCACGTGTTTTAAACCTGTCCATACAAGATGCTGTTGAACATATAGGTCTGGAAACACAGTTCTTTTGCAAAGCTGACCCTTCAGGATGGGATCCGATCTATGAAAAAAGTCCTGTTCATTTTGCAGGAGAACTGCACAAGACAGCACTCAGCCTGGCCATATCCGGCAGAATACGAATCTAAAATATTATTAACGATTTCAATAAGATGTGGTTATATATTTTCAAGCAATAAAACAAAAGGCCTCTCTGAATTTTACCAGAGAGGCCTTACTTCAAATGAAGGGTATAATGGACCCCATAATTCGAACCAGTTGTTAAGTTACATACCAAGTGATACAACATCTGCAAAATGAAAAAAATAAGGGGGACCATGAAAAAAAGTTACAGTG
>JAJSZP010000037.1 GCA_030262775.1 Deltaproteobacteria bacterium
GACTTTTTGGCTACCAACGTAAGGCGGGACAGCCTGCAAATTCAATCAGTTAGCAAATCATCAGATTTTGCGTGATTGCGGAATTGCCTTAGAGCCAAAATGGCGAAAAGTGTCCCGTTTTAAGTTGGTAGCCAAAAAACCTAACCGGACACTACTGAGAAAAACTATGAAAAAATTTGTTTGCTATAGATTACAAAATAGACAGGGTCAAATTTGACCATGTCTGGGTAGAGGCATATGACGAAGATGAGGGCTCATGGAATTTTTTTGACCCTTCGTATAAAGTCTATGAATATACTGAAGGAGCGGATGTCATTTTGAGCACTGACGAAAATACGTCCGATTTAATGGACGCAATGAGCTCAGACGGAAATCTGTTTTCGTTTGATTTTAGTGCGATAGAAGCTAATCTTGAAGCGCAAGCTGATGATTTAGTGGAAGTTGCTGGAGATTTGACTTTTGACGAAATTTTGGGAACGAGAAAAGTGTCCTTAGCAACAGCTCCAGCGGCATCTTCAGCGCTTGCCGCGATTATTCTTCAAATGTCAGTTACTGGTGAATATGATTCGGAGTATGACTTGAGTGGTGACGGAAAAGTAAACAGCTTGGACGCGCTAATGGCAATAAATCTACCTGATGTGCCAAAAAAAGATTGGGCACCAACTGAAGAATTTTCTTCAGCGCCAGATGACATGAAGTCAAAAATGAGAGTAACACTATCTGAAGGAATTGAATATACGACCGCGATTTCAGCAATATCGTGGAAAAGACTGTCAATTGTTTCTGTTGCCGCCACCGATGAAGATCAAGTTATCCTTAATGAATATGGACTTTACGATACTCCTGACCCATCAGTTGTGTCTATGAAGCCGACATTTCAAGTGGATGGAGAAATAGTGGCAACAGGAGCGAGTATCGGATTAGGAAAACAACAAAGTATTCAGGTTGAATTTCTTAGACCTGGAACTGACGGAAAGTGGGAATCTGTGGAAAAAACGATTAAGGCCGGGAGCAGGTATAATCTCACATTACGCATACAGAAAACCTCAATAGAAGGTTTAAGAGAACAACTCGAAGAATTAGACGGACAAACCATCGGCATGGATGAAGATGAGCCAATGACAGACGACATGTTAGATAGAAGTCTTCGCGTTGTCGGTGAGCTTTATTTTTGCATATCCGATGAAATTATAGAAGATTTCTCTAAATCCATTGACGTAATCTCTGTTAAAGGGATTGCATTGGCTTTTGTTGAGAGCGCCGTAATAACAATGGTGGACAATTCTGGCGCTATTGTTGAAATAAAAAGAGGCGGCATTAATATTGACATACCATGGTGTTCCGAAAATCCAATCTCTCTTACGGGAGATAGTGATGTTGAAGTGCTGTGGATGACAACAGCGAGTTCTATTGGCTCCAATCTGGAGCATTTAGTTCTTGAAACCTTATATGGCATTGAGGCTGTTTCAACCGGAAAAATTTTCTCGGAAGCCGCAAAAGCAGAAGTGCCAATTTGTATATTGGATGATCCCGCAACCGTGGAGGAAACCCTTTCAACAATTTCCGCGACAGAGGACATCAAAGACAGCATAAGTTTCTATGTAAATAATGGGTATACTGTTATGATTCCTCAACAAGAAATCACATTAGGAGATTGGACGGGCCAGGGCTGGCTAGTTATGGAAGAAGACGCGAAATCTCTTGGCTACTTAATTCAAGGTGGGCTATATGGTGGCTGGACAACGGAAATTGCGGATAACACCGTCAATATATTAAAAACAATTGCAGTGAAAGCGGCAAAGACCGGCGACGCCATAGTAATAGGACACACAATGATTATATCCGGATGTTACAAAGTCGTTGCCGGGTTCATGGTTAGAACTGCTGCTGTGGCTACTGGCAATGCGGTAGCCGCAGCTGCCGGAACCGTTTTTGCAGTAGGCGCAGTCGTGCTAGGTACCGTTCTAGTATGCGCGGGATGCGCAGTCTTTGTTGGATTGTTGTGGAATATTTACGGCAGCCTGCTTTATATAAGGCGGAGGTATGTTTATGTCTAGACCTAAAAAAGTTTGCTGGTTTATAAAACTTCTTGATAATATGAGCAAAAATGTCGATATAATGGGGCTGACAGCTGAAGAAACGATAGAAACAATAATAAAAGATGATGAAAGAACAAATAAAGCCTTGGGTCTGCCTCCCGAGGCAAAAAACGCTAAAAGATTTTTGTAATTAGAAAAAAAATAACAGCCGGCATACTCTTCGTAGTGTGCCGGTTTTTTATTGCGTAGCTCGGGTCAAATACCCCGCCGCTTGCGGCGTTTTAAAGATCGAAGTTCCGCAAAAATACCCCGCTTGAGCGAAGCGAAAGTCGAGCCTAAGCGAGAGGGCTTGCCACGGGGAATTTTATTATTATCACCGATTTTCATGGCCAGTAATTCCCCCTAATTAGCAACTTTTTTCTACATGTAGTTTCCCTAAGCCTTTCCCGCAAACTCAACAATATCAAGTAAAGACATACTTCCTGTTCATACATCTCTATTATTTCCTTCGCCTTCAATAGGGGCAGTAATTACCGTAATGGCTGTTCATTCATGCGGGTAATTATTGCCCACGACCATTTTTCTTATAATTTTACTCAAAATACTGCATAGTTAACTTGCGTTTATTCGCTTAGTGTGTTTTTTAGTATATTTGCATACATGCTTATCATAGCATTAATTAACTCTAATGCGGCACTTCGCCAAACGGTGAACTGGCTGAAATTGTCGAAATCAATGATCATCCATGGTTTGTCGGATGTCAGTTCCATCCTGAATTCAAATCAAGACCTATGAATCCTCATCTACTTTTTAAGGATTTCATAAAAGCTTCTTTAGAAAACTCAAAAACCTCATAGCAGGACTGCTTTTGGTACCGCTCGCTTGTCCCCCGTTCCTTAAGAGGGAAAATCCTTCCGTTCATATGCTT
The DNA here is from genome assembly GCA_030262775.1 of Deltaproteobacteria bacterium. Classification (GTDB taxonomy): domain Bacteria; phylum Desulfobacterota; class Desulfobacteria; order Desulfobacterales; family ETH-SRB1; genus B13-G4. The sequence goes on from JAJSZP010000037.1 coordinate 2,968, forward strand.
CAAATTGAGCAGCGTTGTTTTGCGCATACTCGAAAAGTTCTTTAACTTCCAGTTCACGTTCAATTATGGTTTGCTCTACTGAATATAATTGCCTCCTTCCTCATAATATCTAGTACATACATGGCGTATTAGCAGCAATATACAGGTTGAATGCTAACGGTCGGACTTTTTGGCTACCAACGTAAGGCGGGACAGCCTGCAAATTCAATCAGTTAGCAAATCATCAGATTTTGCGTGATTGCGGAATTGCCTTAGAGCCAAAATGGCGAAAAGTATCCCGTTTTAAGTTGGTAGCCAAAAAATCTAACCGGACACTACTGAGAAAAACTATGAAAAATTTTGTTTGCTATCTCACAATCCTATGTTTTGTTATGGCATGTCCTGGAGTAGCTTGTCATTGACAAGCGCAACTGTCAGACCAATCAGGCTAACAACTAAACCAACGAAATTAATAACCAAGTCAATAAAAAAATTGCCATTTAGAATAGATTCAGAGCCATACATATCCCCGGCAGACGCCTCCATTACCATCAGTTCTGCTGATAAAATAGGCGTTACACCTCCAACAAAAAATGATCTCGCGTAAAACGACGATATCATAATAAATGAAAAGATAGAAGAGCTGGCGTTGGAATTGGAACATGACATTACAAAAATCTTTTATTGGGTATACTGTTATGATTCCTCAACAAGAAATCACATTAGGAGATTGGACGGGCCAGGGCTGGCTAGTTATGGAAGAAGACGCGAAATCTCTTGGCTACTTAATTCAAGGTGGGCTATATGGTGGCTGGACAACGGAAATTGCGGATAACACCATCAATACATTAGAAACAATTGCAGTGAAAGCGGCAAAGACCGGCGACGCCATAGTAATAGGATACACAATGATTATATCCGGATGTTACAAAGTCGTTGTCGGGTTCATGGTTAGAACTGCTGCGGTGGCTGCAGGTGGTGCGGCAACAGCAGCTGCTGGAACAGTTTTTGCAGTAGGTGGAATCGTGCTGGGTACAATTTTGGTCTGCGCGGGATGCGTAGTGTTCGCTGGATTGTTGTGGAATATTTACGGCAGCAACTTGTACATCAAAAGACGGAGGTACGCTTATGTCTAAACATAAGAAGGTTTGCTGGTTTATAAAACTTCTTGACAATATAAGCAAAGACGTTGATATAATGGGAGATAAAAACGAAGAAACGATGAAAAAGATGGTAGAGTATGGAAAAAGAACAAATAAAGCCTTGGGTCTGCCTCCCGAGGCAAAAAACGCTAAAAGATTTTTGTAATTAGAAAAAAAATAACAGCCGGCATACTCTTCGTAGTAGTGTGCCGGTTTTTTATTGCGTAGCTCGGGTCAAATACCCCGCCGCTTGCGGCGTTTTAAAGATCGAAGTTCCGCAAAAATACCCCGCTTGAGCGAAGCGAAAGTCGAGCCTAAGCGAGAGGGCTTGCCACGGGGAATTTTATTATTATCACCGATTTTCATGGCCAGTAATTCCCCCTAATTAGCAACTTTTTTCTACATGTAGTTTCCCTAAGCCTTTCCCGCAAACTCAACAATATCAAGTAAAGACATACTTCCTGTTCATACATCTCTATTATTTCCTTCGCCTTCAATAGGGGCAGTAATTACCGTAATGGCTGTTCATTCATGCGGGTAATTATTGCCCACGACCATTTTTCTTATAATTTTACTCAAAATACTGCATAGTTAACTTGCGTTTATTCGCTTAGTGTGTTTTTTAGTACATTTGCATACATGCTTATCATAGCATTAATTAACTCTAATGCGGCACTTCGCCAAACGGTGAACTGGCTGAACTTGTCGAAATCAATGATCATCCATGGTTTGTCGGATGTCAGTTCCATCCTGAATTCAAATCCAGACCTATGAATCCTCATCCACTTTTTAAGGATTTCATAAAAGCTTCTTTAGAAAACTCAAAAACCTCATAGCAGGAATGCTTTTGGTACCGCTCGCTTGTCCCCCGTTTCTTAAGAGGGAAAATCCTTTCGTTCATATGCTTCAAATTGAGCTGCGTTGTTTTGCGGGTACTCGAAAAGTTCTTTGACTTCCAGTTCACCTTCAATTATGCTTTGCTCTACTGAATATGATTGCCTCCTTCCTCACAATATATAGTACATACATGGTGGATTAGCAACAATATATAGGTTGAATGCTAACGGTCGGACTTTTTGAGAAATTACGCTTTAAATAGATAGTTACTTGAATATATTGCAAATTTATACTTCTTCACTTTTTATGCAAAACTGTTTAAATGCTTTGTCAATTTACGAAGTTAACGGCAAGCAGTTTGAGTGAAGCAGATACCCGGTTGAGTTTAATATAAATAAACCAGGATAGGGTTATGACAAAAAATAATACGAATATTCAGATTGTATGGGGCGTTGTGCTGGTACTGGCAGGTATCGGCGTATTTTTCAGGATACCCCAGGTAATGCCGGAAATCCAAAAAATCGAACATTTTTCTTCAGCTATTTTTTTTATACGTTTTTGTTTCTATTTTTTAGGTGTGTTGCTTATAGGTGGTGGAGCAAAAAAGATTTATGATAATTATACCTAAATTGAGCCACTAATGACACGAAAGGACAAGAAACTTATAAAAGTTCACTGAGGTGGAATACAGAACAAAGCTTCAGAAGATAGGCAATAAGATAAATGAATAATCAAGTATCAAATAAAGATCAGGTTTCTTTGCAGAAAACCACTCTGAAAGCTACCATAAAAGATCAGGTTTCTTTGCAGAAAACCACTCTGAAAGCTACCATAAAAGATCAGCCAGGAGACGGCAAAACCGGGATAGACGAGCTTTTGAGTAAATCAGGAGACAGCAAAGCCAGGATAGGCGAGCTTTTGAGTAAAAATGGATATATTACAAGTGCTCAGTTAAAGAATGCACTGAACTATCAGAAAACAAATCCGCTAAGGCTGGGCAGCATACTCATCAAACTTGGCTACATAGATAAAGAAACCATAGTAAGTGTACTGAGCCGCATTCATAATTACTCTGCTGTAATAATATCAAAAAGTTCTCCGGAGCCAGAGGCTCTTAAGGTTATATCTTACGAAGTTGCTAAAAAATATATGGTTTTCCCTTTAAAATTCGAAGGCGAAAATCTTTTAGTCACTATGGCGGAGCCCACGGATACTACTGCAATTGAAAATTTGCAAAAAGAGATCCAGCAAGGTTTAAAAGTCAGCGTATCTTCCGAATATGATATAGTCGAAGCTTACAGAAAATATTACAAGATAACTGATGAAGAATATAATAAATATGGATTAGAAGAAGAAGAAGAAGAAGAAACTGTCCCGATTCCTGTTGTTGATGACTTTGGTTCTCTGGCTTCAGAAGCAGCAGGTGAAATTGAGATGCAGAGCATTCAGGAAGAAAAAGATGACGATATAGATCAATATCTTGCTTCCGATGTTCCCATCATCAAACTTGTTAACGGCATTCTTATAAAAGCTATAAACGAAGATGTAAGTGATATACATATTGAACCTTTTGATAAGGCGCTGCAGGTTAGATACAGAATAGACGGCGCTCTCTACAAGTCTATGAATTTGCCTCTAAATATCAGAAATGCCTTAACCTCAAGGCTGAAAATTCTATCTGGTTTGAATATCGCCGAACATCGTGTGCCGCAGGACGGCAGAATCAAGATGCGTTTTGGCAAAAAAAAGACAGTTGATCTGAGGGTTTCAATTCTGCCGACTCTTTTTGGTGAAAGCGTTGTCATGCGTATTCTTGATCAGGGTGCGCTTAATGTGGATCTAACCAAGATGGGATTTGAGCTGCAAACCTTTGAAACACTTAACAAATGTATTTCAAGGCCATATGGTCTTCTTCTTGTAACTGGTCCGACAGGAAGCGGCAAAACAACCACACTGTACTCTGTTCTTAATAAACTTAACACAGAAGACACAAAAATACTCACCGCCGAAGATCCAGTTGAATTCAACTTCAGAGGAATAAACCAAGTACCTGTTAGAGATGAAGTTGGAATGACTTTTGCTGCTGCTCTTAGATCGTTTTTGAGACAGGATCCGGATATAATAATGGTAGGCGAAATCCGTGATCAGGAAACAGCGGAAATTGCCATAAAAGCCGCTATGACCGGTCACCTGGTTTTCAGCACTCTTCATACAAATGACTGTCCTTCAACCATAGGACGTCTTATAGACATCGGCATACCATCTTACATGGTAGCTGCTTCTGTAACGATGGTATTATCACAGCGATTAGCCAGAAGGCTTTGTAAAAAATGCAAGGCATTGGTCAATAAACCCAACCTCAATGAATTAGAGAGTATGGGATTTTCCAAAGAGGAAATTCCAAATTTGAAAATTTATGAACCAAAAGGCTGCCCAACATGCAAAGGCACCGGCTACAAAGGCAGAGTCGGCTTATATGAGATGATGGAAGTAACCGATGAAGTTGCCAAGGCAATAAATGCCAACGTTCCTGAGGATCAACTTAGAAAGACAGCCATACAGGAAGGCATGGTTACTTTGAGGGACTCCGGCCTCACTAAAATTAGAGAGGGGATAACCTCTGTTGAGGAAATTCTGAAACGGACAATTATAAGCAAAGAAGCTCTGCCCGCATATCTTCTAAATCCTGATCTGGAAAAATATGAAGATAAAGATGTGATCGTCCGTGAAGGCAATAAAGATATGGATTTTTTTAAACTTATACGGGGGGCTTTAATTGTTGTTACGGGAGGCAAAAAAATTGCTGAAATTGTGGAGCCTGATGAATATTTTGGACATCTGTCCGCTATTACAGGAGAACCTCGATCTGCAACAATTATTTCAAAGGGAAGGTCTGTAATAAAACGTTTCCCTGGAGATAAAGTCTATGAACTTATTGAGAAATATCCTGATGTTGCCAAACATTTATTTATGGCAATTGCCAATCGACTTGATCGGGCTAATCAAACTATCGTTAAGTTGATTAATGAGAGAAAGCAGAGTAAATAAAATGCGCATAGGTATTGGATATGATATACACAAACTGGTTCATGGTCGGAAACTGATTCTTGGAGGGGTCATTATCCCCTTTGAAAAGGGTTTATTAGGCCATTCAGATGCAGATGTGCTTGTCCATGCCCTATGTGACGCCCTTATAGGCGCATCCGGTTTAGGTGATATTGGTCAGCATTTCCCGGATACAGATCCTGCATTCAAGGACATTCACAGTATAAAACTTCTTGTAAAAACCTGCGAAATAATCAATAGAAAAGGGTTTAAAATAAATAACATGGATTCTACGATTTTTGCACAGGAACCAAAGATTGCTCCTTTTAAAGAAGCCATGAAAAAAAACATCGCTCAGGCAATAAAAGTTGAACCTGCCCGCATCAATATCAAAGCCACCACAACTGAAGGCCTCGGTATGATCGGGGAAGGAGAGGGAATTGGGGCTATGTGTATCGTTCTGATATCAGGGAACATATGACAATTCGCATATATAATACATTAAATAGAAAAAAAGAACTCTTTGAACCTGTGAAACAGGGCAGGGTAGGCATGTACGTTTGCGGCCCGACTGTTTATGATTCATGTCATATCGGACATGCAAGGTCAATATTAACATTTGACGTGATTGCAAGATATTTAAAGGCAAAAGACCTTGAAGTAACTTATGTCAGGAATTTTACTGATATTGATGATAAAATAATTAATCGGGCAAATCAGATAGGTATTGATTGCAAAGCGCTTGCTGAAAAATACATAAATGAATTTTATGAGGACATGGATGCTCTGAATGTTGAAAGACCCACAATCGAACCAAGGGCTACGGAACATATTGCCCAGATTATAAAACTCATTGAAATGCTTATAGATAAAAGTATGGCATATCAGGTCGACGGCGATATATTTTTTGCAATAGAATCATTTAAGGATTATGGCAAACTTTCCGGACGCAAGCTTGAAGATATGGAAGCCGGCGCCAGAGTAGATGTGGACGAAAGAAAACGCAACCCGTTTGATTTTGCTTTATGGAAATCGGCCAAGCCTGGAGAGCCTGTGTGGGACAGCCCGTGGGGTAAGGGGCGGCCGGGATGGCATATTGAATGTTCGGCAATGAGCGCTGAATATCTGGGTAAAACATTTGATATCCATGGCGGAGGAAAAGATCTTATCTTTCCGCATCATGAAAATGAAATTGCGCAGTCAGAAGGAGCATTTGGCAAGCCTTTTGCCAGATTCTGGATTCACAACGGCTTTGTAAATATAAATCATGAAAAAATGTCAAAATCACTTGGCAACTTTTTGATGATAAAAGATATATTAAAATCCTTTCATCCTGAGGCTGTAAGGCTGTTTCTCCTTTCCAGTCATTACAGAAGCCCCATTGATTTTACAGATAAAGCAATGGATGAGGCAAGCACCGGCCTTGACAAGATTTATGCGCTGCTTGAGCGCGTTGAAGAAAAAAAAGAACTTTCAGGAATAGATAATGTTGAGTCTGGTAGTTATTACAAGCAGTTTTGCGAGGCAATGGATGACGACTTCAATACTGCCCGAGGCATTGGTGTGCTTTTTGACGCTGTTCGAAATATAAATCGCCTGTTAGATGAAAGCAAACAAGGATTATCTAAAGACACAATAAAAGATATAATTTCATGTAAATCAGATATCCTGAAAATCGGAGGCATTCTCGGTATAATTAATGAATCGCCCAAAATCTATTTTGATAAAAAAAGATCTGGTGGCCTTAAAAAGAGATCAATTGATCCTGCTCTTATTGAAAAAATGATTAAAGATCGAACAGATGCAAGAAAGGCAAAAGAGTGGTCAAAGGCGGATCAGATCAGAAAAGAGCTCGCAAAAATGAATATAATTATTGAAGACCGGCAGGAGGGTACGATCTGGAAGTTGAAATGAAGCTGACAATATCTGGAATCAAAAGGAAATGTCAGCAGATACTATGGAAGATTGGCTGAATGAAAACTAATCGAAGGTTTGTTGTTGACACAATGGATCTATCTGAATTCAAAACCTTATGTCTTCCTTTAAGTTAGTATCAAATTTCACACCAAAGGGGGATCAGCCTGATGCAATAGAATTTTTAAGCAAAGGTATTTTATCCGGGGAAAAGCACCAGGTTCTTCTGGGCGTTACAGGATCCGGTAAAACATTTACAATTGCTCACGTTATCGCAAAAGTTGAAAAACCAACCATAGTCATAGCGCCAAACAAAACACTGGCTGCGCAACTGTACAGCGAGTTCAAGGAACTTTTCCCTGAAAATGCTGTTGAATATTTCGTAAGTTACTATGACTACTACCAGCCTGAAGCCTATATCCCTGCCAGTGATACCTATATACAAAAAGACTCCTCAATAAACGAAATGATTGATAAACTTCGCCATTCCGCGACAAGATCCGTTCTTTCACGACGGGATGTTATTGTGGTGGCAAGTGTATCCTGCATATTCGGACTTGGCGCTCCTGAAGAATATCTTGCAATGCGTATTAATCTTGAAACCGGCACTGAACTATCCCGCGATAAACTTATTTCAGATCTTGTTGCCATTCATTATGACCGTAATGATCTTGATTTCCACAGAGGAGTATTCAGGGTAAGAGGTGACAGGGTGGAAATTTTCCCGTCCTATGAAGAAGATTTAGCTGTAAGGATAGATTTTTTCGGGGATCAGATCGAAAACATATCAGAAATTGATTCATTAAAAGGTAATGTGATTAATTGCATTAAAAATACATCTATATATCCGGCAAGCCATTATGTCAGTAAAAAAAATATTTTAAAAAGAGCAAGCAAATCAATCATAGCGGAGCTTAAAGACAGAATTGAATATTTCAGACATGAAAACAAGCTGATAGAAGCACAGCGGATAGAAGAACGAACCAACTTCGATCTTGAGATGATGCAGGAGCTTGGATACTGCAATGGAATTGAAAATTATTCGAGACATTTTACGGGAAGAAAGCAGGGAGAACCTCCGCCCACGCTTTTAGAATATTTCCCGGATGATTTTCTTGTATGCATTGACGAAAGCCATATAGCTGTCCCACAGCTTCGAGCTATGTACGCGGGTGACAGGTCTCGCAAGAAAACACTTATTGAGTATGGATTCAGGCTGCCGTCAGCTCTGGATAACCGTCCTCTAAAGTTTGAAGAATTTGAGTCAAAAATATTCCAGGCGATTTATCTTTCAGCAACTCCTGCTGAATATGAACTCAAAAAAGGAGAACATGCTCTTGTCGAACAGATTGTAAGACCCACAGGTCTTATTGATCCTGCAATTGATGTGCGGAAAGCAGAGTATCAGGTTGATAATCTTTATGATGAAATTATTAAGCGCGACAAGTTGAATGAGAGAGTACTGGTAACTACCCTTACGAAACGTATGGCAGAAAATCTTACTGAATATTACGCTGATCTGGGAATTAAAGTACGTTATCTTCACGCTGACATCAATACAATAGAACGAATGGAAATCATAAGGGATCTCAGAATGGGCGAGTTTCAGGTGCTTGTTGGAATAAACCTGCTGCGTGAGGGTCTGGATATACCAGAGGTTTCACTTGTGGCAATACTGGATGCTGATAAAGAAGGATTTTTACGTTCAGCCAGATCGCTTGTTCAAACATGTGGACGTGCTTCCAGAAATGTCGGCGGTATGGTAATAATGTATGCCGACCATGTTACAAAATCAATGAAACAGGCAATAGACGAAACAAACAGGCGCAGGGGAATACAACAGGATTACAATAAAAAATACGATATTATCCCAACAACTATAAAAAAGAATATAGCATCTGTATTTGAGACCGTTTATAAAACCGATTATGAACAGGTTGATAATGTATCAGAAACAATTGCAGAGTATGAATCTGCTGACAACCTGAATGATATTATAAAAGCTATGGAAGATGAAATGAATCAGGCGGCAAGAGAGCTTGCATTTGAAAAAGCCGCAGAGCTGAGAGACCAGATAAGGGAACTAAAAAAATAACGGTTCACAGTTTACGGTTGCTCAAAACATAAAACTGTAAACCGATAACCGTGGACAGTTACTAATATGGCAATGAGTTTGAACGACAAATTATCCGGCACGACAAATTATCCTGGCGTCTATCTTATGAAGGATGCTGAAGGAAAAGTTATTTATGTCGGCAAGGCCAAAAACCTTAAAAAAAGGCTTTCCTCATATTTCAAACAATCCGGCCAGAAAGAATCCAGACAGATAGATTTAAAAACAAGGGTTCTGATTAAAAAGGTTTTAAGTTTTGATACAATTATAACAAGAACCGAGAAAGAGGCCCTGATTCTCGAATCAAATCTTATCAAAGAATACAAGCCAAGGTATAACGTGATCCTGAAGGATGACAAAAGATATCCTTCGCTGCGTCTGGATATAAAAAGTCAGTATCCAGGCCTGAATATTGTTAGAAAAATTGAAAAAAACGGCGCGCGGTACTTCGGCCCTTTTTCATCTTCCCAAGCTGTTCGACAGACTTTAAAAATAATCCACAAGACATTCAAACTGCGCAAATGTAAAACAAAAAATTTTAGAAAAAGGCTGCGCCCATGCCTTAACTATCAAATAGGCATATGTCTCGCACCATGCTGTCTGGATGTTGATAAAAAAACTTATAATGAAATTGTTAAAGAAGTTGTTTTGTTTTTAAAAGGGAGGACTCCTGAGCTTATTAAAAAAATAAAAGAACAGATGACATCAGCAGCTAAAGATCAGGACTATGAAAGAGCTGCCGTTCTCAGAGACAAGATGTTCGCGCTTGAAAAAATTCTTGAAAAACAGGTTGCAGTAACTACTGACCTTAAAGACAGAGATGTAATTGCCATTGCTGATTCACCTGAAATTTCACTCATAGCTCTGCTTTTCGTCCGTGGCGGATATCTTTTGGGGAAAACGCGTTTCAGCTTTACAAAAACCATATCAACAAAAGCAGAAATGGTTAGCGCATTCATCAGACAGTATTATGAAAAAACACATTTTATTCCTCAAGAGGTCCTTGTTCCGATCCCCTTGGAAGATACTTGCGTGCTTGAAGACTGGTTAACTGCCATAAATCAAAAAAAGGTCAGGATCCTGTATCCCAGAAGAGGGGAAAAGGTACAACTTGTCAAGATGGCGGCACATAATGCACAAAACAGTCTAAAAGATCTGACAGCTTCTACTGATGCTGCAATTGACATTTCCATCAGACTTCAAAAAAGGCTCAGAATGGACAAAATGCCGGAACGTATTGAATGCTTTGATAACTCCAATATATCCGGCACAGAGCCTGTGGCAGGTATGGTAGTTTTTGAAAACGGCAAACCCAATAAGTCCTTATATCGTAAATACAAAATAAAAACAGTTGATAAACAAAATGACTACGCATACATGGCTGAAATACTTGCCAGGCGCTATGGCAAAGGAGAAAAATCAAAGCCTTATCCTGATCTGCTTGTAGTAGACGGCGGCAAGGGGCATCTGAATATTGCCTTATCAATTATAAAAAAGTTTAAACTTGAAAAAAACTTTGAAATAATAGGTATAGCAAAAAAAGATGCAACCAGGGGGGAAACAAACGATAAGATTTACCAGCCAGGCAGGGCAAATCCTGTTAACTTCGGCAGGGCAGGGGATCTCCTTTTGTTTTTACAAAGAATAAGGGATGAAGCTCACCGTTTTGCGATCTCTTTTCATCGTAAACGTCGAAATAAGAGATCCATACATTCTGTCTTTGATACTGTTCCCGGTATAGGCAAAAAAAGAAAAGAAACACTTCTTAAACATTTTGGAAGCATAGATAGAATATCTAAAGCAACACTTGAAGAACTTGTATCTCTGCCGGGAATAAATCGCAAGATAGCAGAAGCATTAAAATTAAAGTAACAGTTTAAGGTTGTCGATTTACAGTAAACTGTTCTCTTACCTCAACAGCCCCACAAGTTCTTTGACTGCATCAGCCGATTTTTGCAGGGCTGCGCTCTCATCATCAGTAAGTGTAATTTGTATAATTTTTTCTATGCCGCTTGAGCCTAATTTTACAGGAACCCCTATAAAAAGATCGTTTATTCCATACTCGCCTTCAAGATATGCTGCACATGGAAGAATCTTCTTTTTGTCCTTAAGAACAGCTTCAGCCATTTCTACAGCCGCAGATGCCGGAGCATAGTAGGCGCTTCCTGTTTTTAAAAGCCCTACAATTTCAGCCCCGCCCTTCCTGGTTCTTTCAATTAGAGCATCAATCCTTTTTTTTGAAAGCAATTCAGTAACAGGTATTCCAGCAACGGTTGAATAGCGCGGCAAGGGTACCATTGTATCGCCATGTCCGCCTAAAACAAATGCGTGCGTATTTTCAACAGAAACATTAAGTTCCATTGATATAAAAGCCCTGAATCTGGCTGAGTCTAATACTCCGGCCATACCGATCACCCTGTTCCTGGGGAAACTGCTTGCCTTATAAGCAACATGGCACATAGCATCAAGAGGGTTGCTGACAATAATAAGAACAGCGTCAGGGGAAAATCGAACTATCTGTTCAGTGACGCTTTTCATAATCTTTGCATTGGTACTTAAAAGATCATCACGACTCATTCCGGGCTTTCTTGCTATACCTGCTGTAATGATAACAACGTCGGAGTTTTCTGAAGCCTCATAATTATTGCTGCCAATAATATCGGCATCATGTTTTTCGATCGGCGCTGCCTCCGCAAGGTCAAGAGCTTTCCCCTGCGGCACACCTTCAATAATATCAATCAGTACAACATCGCATAGTTTTTTTTCAGCCAGACGCTGCGCTGTAGTAGCTCCCACATTGCCTGCTCCGACTACGGTTACTTTTTTATCCATAAATTCTCCTGTACTTGGCCAAGGAGCCTTACAACTTGACGACTCGACCATTTTTTTTCTCAACTATTTAACGATAGTGCTGAAACTATCATAATTTCATTTTTTGTCAATATACATAGCGTCTAAGTTTAATTATGGCTACTTGACCTTTGGTGCAGATTGAGGTAGTTAGTCAAGTATGAAAGGGTTATCTGAAAAGGAAAATATTTCCAGTATCCCAAGTATCTCTGCAAGGTTGCTTGAGATACCGGAAGAACATGTAACCTTAGATGGAAACCCTGTCAATGTCCAATTTCTGTAAGGCCCTGCTTGTGGGGTTGCTCACAGGTATATTGGGATTGAGCCTTGTTCCAATCGCATCTCAGCTCGAAGAAGATATCGGCCTTGATTTTCTGTTTACGCTAAGGGGAGACAGGGAAGTTCCATCTGATGTCATCATAGTGACGATGGACAAGGTCTCTGCCAGGAATCTCAACCTGTCGTCAAATCCAGGAAAATGGCCCCGTTTTTTACATGCCCGCCTCGTTAAAGCCCTCGCTAAACAAGGCGCTGCGGCTATTGCATTTGATGTGCTTTTTGATGAAGCCCGCAGCCCGGTTTATGACAGTCTGTTTGCCGATGCTATAAAGAATGCCCGCAACGTTGTTCTGTGTGAAGGTGTGGAAAAGGAGACAATCTCCTTGACTGACAAAGAAGGAGCGCATACAGGACATCTGCACACTGTAAAACTGGTGCCGCCGATTCCTCTGCTTGCTCAATCCGCCGCAGCCCTGGCCCCTTTTGTCCTGCCCAAAGTGCCTGTTAAGGTAAGCCAGTGCTGGAGGTTCAAACAAGGCGCAGGAGACAAACCGACATTGCCGATGGTCGTGTTCCAGATCTTCGCATTAAAGGCATATGATGAGTTTGTCTGCACGCTGAAAAAGGTTGCTCCTTATCATGCAGACAAGCTGCCCATTGACACCGATGAAATAATAAAGACCAAACGGGTTGAACGGCTTGCGCTGATTATAAGAAATATATTCAATAAAGAGCCGTTGATTGCAGAAAAGATGTTGGACGAGCTTGAAGATGCAGTGTCATTGTCTCTTGACCCAAAAAAGTATCAGGTACTCAGGGCGCTGATAAGAATCTATCAGGGCCCAAGAAGCCGCTACCTTAATTTCTATGGCCCTCCCGGTACTATAACGACAATTCCTTATTATCAATTACTGCAGGATCAGGAAAGACCGGCCCTCAACCGGAAACAACTTGATCTAAATGGCAAAGCTGTGTTCATTGGACTTTCGGAACGATTGCGGCCGGAACATAAAGACGGCTTCTACACGGTCTTTTCTCAACCAACAGGCCTGGATATGAGTGGCGTTGAGATTGCTGCGACCGCTTTTGCAAACATGCTGGAGGATATGTCTGTTGAACCACTCGGACTTCTTGCTCATCTTGCGACTATCTTTTTTTGGGGACTAGGGCTCGGCATTCTATGTTTTTTTCTGCCCACGCTTATTGCCGGAGCAAGCGTGGCTGGCCTGAGCGCCGTTTATCTGGTCGTTGCTCAGTATCAGTTCAACAACACCGCAAGTTGGCATCCGCTGGTTATTCCTCTGCTGTTTCAGGCTCCTCTTGCATTCTTAGTCACTTTGATCTGGAAGTATTTCAACACACATAAAGAGCGTGATAATATCAGAAAGGCCTTTGGATATTACCTGCCCGACAAGGTCGTAGACCAGGTTGCAGGAAATATATCACATGTCAGGACAAGCAGCCAGATGGTTTACGGCACGTGTTTGTACACCGATGCAGAACAATATTCCACTTTGTCGGAAACCATGAATCCGGAGGAACTCAGCAGCTTCATGAACAGATATTATGAAGCTATCTTCCAGCCGGTAATGCAGCACAGCGGGATTGTATCGGATATTGTAGGCGATTCCATGCTATCAATATGGGCTACGGGAGATCCTGATGCCGCTCTCAGGAATCAGGCGTGTCTCACAGCGCTTGATATAGCAACTGCTGTGCGCAGGTTCAATCAGGCTTCTGCTGTTTTTCAGCTTCCTACGCGTATCGGGTTGCATTCCGGACGCATGGTCATGGGCAATATCGGCGCTATTGATCATTACGAGTATCGCGCTGTGGGAGATGTGGTTAATTCCGCGTCCCGGATAGAGGGGCTAAACAAATACCTCGGCACCTGGATACTGGTCTCAAAGGAAGTACTCCATGAACTTGACGGATTCCTGACAAGAAGGCTCGGAGAATTTCTTTTGGCCGGAAAAACAAGGCCTATGGTGGTATATGAACTAATATGCCGTTTGGAAGAATCTAAAGAAAAACAAGAGGCCCTTTGCGCTATTTTTAACGAAGCGCTCAGCGCTTACATGGACAAATCATGGGATAAGGCAATAGAAAAATTCTATGAATGCACTAGAATATATGGCGAAGATGGACCAGCAGCCTTTTATGCAAAATTATGTAAGAAGTATAAAGAAAAACCGCCAGAGGAGACGTGGAACGGACTGATTTCTCTGAACAAGAAATAAAAGTAAGCGTTCACGTTCCTAACCCTTATGCCAGAGGACAATTGTATGGACGAGCATAAGGATCACCCTGCACCATAGAACGCATACGGCAACTTTTTAACTCGCATCGGTTTTTCTCGGGGCATATACTGCATGCTTTTAATTGGTCAATGGTAGTTCCGCCTCTAAACATGTGCCAGTTTTCACTGTTCCAGATCTCGGACAGTGATTGTTTTTGAGAATTTCCTATTGGCATTTTACCAACAAATACTCCATATGGACAAGGATATACAGTCCCATCTGTGTCAACAGCCATATAGGAATTGCCCCCCCTGCATGATATGCATTCATTCTTTTCTACATTACAGTTGTCATCACGGTCTTTTCCAAGATAGTATTGGGGCTCTTTAAATGAGCTGTGAAATTCCGGGAAAAGGGGCTGCAATCGATAAAACTCTTTTCTTGCATGATCCATTTCATCGTGAGAAAGCATCCACTTTTCCGCCTTTTTTCCCCGCCCGACGCTTTCAATTACATTCAGAATAAGCCCTATTGCCTGATATTTCCGGGCGATCTGAAAAAGGCCTTCAATCTGATGAAAGTTTTTTTGATGGATAACAGAGAGGATATCAAATTTTACAGAATATCTGTTTAACTTATCGAAACTTCCCAGAACTTTTTTAAAAGCGCCGGCTGTTCTGCGAAAAGAGTCATGGGTCTTGTCATCTGCGCCATCTATTGATATCCCAAGCACGATATCTGCTTTTTTCAGTAAGCAGACCGTAGATTCAGTCAAGGAAATACCGTTTGTAAGCAAGCCTTTGTATATTTTTTTGTCTTTTATATAATCAATCAGTTCCGGAAAACCCGGAAATAAGGTCGGTTCACCCCCTGTTATTGTTACTTTAATCAGATGTGAATTTTCAAGTTGATCAAAAATATTTTTCCAGTACTCCAGCGAAAGCTCGCCATTAAAAGATTTTTTTGCATCAACACTGCAATGGACACATTTCATGTTGCATCGCCGTGTCAAGAAGAGCTCAACCTCAAGTGGAAATGAAAATGTAGAGGTTTTCGTCTGAAAACCGCTTGAACTCACATCTGATTCTATCAAGGTAATTTTGTCCAAATTGCCTTGAGCCGATTTACCATGTAAAGGTGTTACAAGACCTTTTTTCACAAAAAAATCTATAATTTCACATAGATATTCCGGAGTCGCAGAAAATTCAGGATACTCTTTGCAAATAAATTTCGCAAGATCAGATATGTAAAGTGGACCCCATGTCAAGACCGATTTTTAGTTTTTTTTAGTTACATGTTTCAAAAAAATAAACCTGTTGAATCCAAAAAATACATCGCTAAAATGCTTCTCCTTTC
>JAJSZP010000038.1 GCA_030262775.1 Deltaproteobacteria bacterium
AGTAGTAATTGTGAAAAGTCTTTGTTTTTCATGGCTTCCTCCTTTTCGGAATATATCAAAAAGATAGGAATTATTGATTAATTTTCAACATTTAAAGGGAACATAGCCTTTGGATTTGATCTGTTTCCTTATTTTATGTTTAACTTAAAAATTATGACTAACTGGAAACAATCATATAAAACTCTCTGCAATTGCCTGTTCTGGCAGACTGTTGAGCAAGATAATGCTACCAGTTGCGCGCTAAGATTAAATGATAATTTCCTTTGGAATCTGAATTAGGGGCAAACAATGAAATTTCCATACGGTATCTCTGATTTTAGAAGTATTATCAGAGAGAATTATTTTTACTGTGACAGAACAGATAAAATTCCTCTTCTTGAGAATACAAAGTCCCAACTGTTCATCCGTCCCAGGCGTTTTGGCAAGAGCCTTGTTCTTTCCATGCTGGAAAATTACTACGATGTGGCAAAAAAAATGAATTTGAAGATATTTTTGGTGATTTAAAAATCGGAAAAAATCCCACTGACCTGCGCAATTCATATTTTATTCTGAAATTCGATTTTTCATGTGTTGATCCAACCGGCAGCGCTGAGGATGTGAAAAAGACTCTGTTTAATCATATTAATGCATGTATTGAAAAGTTTTATAATTTTTATAATTATAAAGGCTATGAATTGCCTCAAATAAAAATTAATTTTGATGATGCCCTGTATTCATTGAAATCACTTATTAGTTCGGTTCGCAGGACTCCATACCCTGTATATCTTCTGATAGATGAATATGATAATTTTGCCAATACAATGATGATGGGTGTGCAGCGCTCTGAAGGCAGATATGAGGCTATTGTTCATGAAGAAGGCCCGTTGAGAACTTTTTTCAAGGCAATAAAAGCCTCCACTTCAGGCTCCATGTTTGATCGTGTGTTTATCACAGGGGAAGAGATCTTCTTATGAACCTCATGGAAAAGGATCAGCAGGTTGTTGCATCCAGCATCAGCAAATGTTTCGGCATTAAGGATATGCTCACCGACAAATCCCGTGACAATACATTCCTGGTATCTTTTCTCTATTATTTCGGAGTGTTGACTATTGCAGGTGATCTTAAGGGTTCCCAGGTTATGCAGGGTCTTTATGTGGAACGGATTCAGAAGATGCTTTTGCCTGAACCTGATGACAGGGATGATGGCAGGGATGATGCAAAATTGGTGTATCAGAAAGGGGATATAGCGCCTTTGTGCAGATTCATGGAGGAAAGATATTTCAAGGTCTTTCATAACAGGGATTACAGGTAGACCAATGAATTGACTTTAAAGACCGCTTTTCTGACTCTTCTTTATAATGATATTATCTATATCATGAATTCTGAAAATGAGATTGACTGCAGATATGCGGATCTAACCATGATTATCAGGCCGGATAAAAGATACGGCAAGGTATTTGATGTTTTGATTGAGTTCAAGTTTATAAAACTCAAGGATGCTGGAATGAGCGCTGAACAGGCAAAGGAGCTGCCTGAAGATGAGCTGCGCCGGATTCCAGAGATTGTAAAACAGATGGAAGATGGCGAAAAACAGGTAAAAGAGTACGGGGAAAAGCTTGAACAAAGACATGGAAATTTGCGGCTGCAAAAGTTTGTAGTAGTGGCGCTGGGATTTGAAAGGGTGTGTTTTAGCAAACTGAAGTTCCAGTGACCGAGAAATATCTTCAAACTTGCCGGTCCAACTCGTCAGCCAACGCTGCACTGGCTGATTTATATTCTGACTCAATGCGGCCAAGCAGTGCTTTTGTCGCATCTGTACGTCCATCTCGTCCCATATCTTCCAGCTTCTTGCACACGGCTGCCATGCTGACAGCGCCCAGATTGGCACTGCTCGACTTCAGGCTGTGGGCTGCTTCGCACAGGGCAGCGCCATCTCCTTGTTCCACAGACTCGCGCACGGTCTTTATCAATACGGGCGAGTTCTGCAGGTAAAGATTGATGATTTTGTCCAGAACATTGGGCTTGCCAGGCCGCTGCAAAGCACGAATCCTTTCCAGGGGCTCCTGTTCCAGTAATGGTTCTGTTTCTTTTTGTTCATCTGGTGCGGTTGATCTGACTATTGCTTTTGGATCAGTTGATTCCTTATGCTGATCCAGCCACAGCGATAATACTGCCTGTAGCTCATCCTGGGTAAAAGGCTTACTCAAAAAGTCATCCATGCCCACAGCCAGACACTGCTCCTGCATACCTTTTTGTACATCCGCCGTAAGCGCAATAATGGGAACACGCTGGTTATTACTGCCTGCCTGTTCCTTCTCCCGAATTTTAGCTGTTGCTGTCAATCCGTCCATCACCGGCATATGATAGTCCATCAGGATCAGATCAACTCCGGTTTTTGCGGCTGCCTCTACTGCCTCTCTCCCGTTTTCTACCACGCTGACCTGACAGCCCATCAGTTCCAGCATATTCAGTGCAACTTCCTGGTTCACCAGGTTGTCTTCGGCAAGCAGGATGTGCGCGTCAAATACAGCTCCGACTTCCTTTGTTTGCACATCGTCTGTTTGCAGATGGCTTGCATCCGGTGTCCTTATAGTCTGTATCAGGCAGTCATAGAGTTCGGACTGACGTACCGGTTTGTTCAGGTAACGATGGATACCAGCGTCGGCTGCCATTGCAGCTTCTTCATCAAAAGCAGCCGAGCTGAGCATTATCAAATGCATTTCAGGGATGTTCGAATCTGAACGCAGCCTGCGCGCAAGATCAATACCGTCCATCTCAGGCATGTGCCAGTCAAGCAGGGCTATATCGTATGCCTCGCCTTTTAAAGCAGCATTGCGCAGCATCTCAAGGGCCTGTTTGCCATTTTCAGCGCTGCTGTTCTGCATCCCCCAGGCAATCACCTGGTTTTTCAGGATTTCCCTGTTGGTCGCGTTGTCGTCCACGATCAAAATGCGTATTCCGCGAAGGCTTTCTACTGGATGCAGACCGTTATGTTTTTCTGCGGTCTGGCGTTTAAAGCTGATCGTGAACCAGAAGGCAGAACCCTTGCCAGGCTCACTTTTAACGCCCATCTCGCCACCCATCAGCTCCACCAGCCTGCGGGAGATGGCCAGACCCAGGCCGGTGCCGCCGTACCTGCGGGTGGTGGATCCGTCTGCCTGGGAAAAGGCATCAAAAATCCGTGCCTGAATTTCCGGTGTGATGCCGATACCGGTATCCGCAACCTCGAAACGCAAGTGAATTTTATCTTTGGTCTGAGCGAGCGCGGTCACACGTATCACCACCTCGCCTTTGTCAGTAAACTTGATCGCATTGCCGAGCAGATTTATGAGTATCTGCCTCAGGCGGTTCGAGTCACCTGATAGCGCCACCGACAGGTCAACAGGCAGCACAGGGATCAGTTCCAATCCCTTGATGTGCGCCCGTTCCGCCAGCATAGCAGCGGTTTCTTCTACCATATCCCGCAGATTGAAATCATAGGTATCAATCATCAGTTTGCCGGCTTCAATCTTGGAAAAGTCAAGGATATCATTAATGATCCCCAGCAAGGAATCACCGGAACGCTGGATGGTTTGTGCAAATCCGCGCTGCCTGTCGGAAAGCTCTGTGCCCAGCAATAACTCGGTCATGCCCAGCACCCCGTTCATGGGTGTGCGTATCTCATGGCTCATGGTGGCCAGAAACTCGCTCTTGGCCATGCTGGCCGCTTCTGCGGCTTCCTTGGCCTGTTGAAGTACCTCGACCGTATCTTGCAGCCTGGTGTTGGTTATAGAAAGCTCCTTTGTCCGAAGCGCTACCTGATTTTTGAGATTTGCCCGGTGTTCTTCCAGCTCATTATCTCGAAACTGAATTTGTTTGAGCATTTCATTAAATCCGTCAATAAGGGTGCCCAGTTCGTCCTCAGTATCCTTGACAGCCCGGACAGAATAATCCTTTTCCCTAGAAACGCTTTCCATTGTCCTAGCCAAACCAATGATAGGCCGTGAAATGATAGGCTGAAGTTTCAGGGCAAGTAAATAAGCGATCAAGGTCGTAAACAGGAGAGCTAAAACACCAATGATCGCATAGGCTCCAAGGTTTTTATAAAGAAGCGACATATCTTTCTCAATCCACACTATCCCAATTTTTTCACCGTCCAGATTGATATCTTCAAATACATCAAAGTAGCTGTCAAATAGAGGGAACCCCTCAAACATACCTTCATCTGCCTCTATTTTTACTCTGGAAAAATTTGTTTCAATAGAGTTATCCTTTTCAGGTAAAGGCTTTTTCTGCTTACCGGCTCTCTTGTAACAGGCAAACGGACTTCCATCAGTAGTAAAGATAATGGCTGTAGTTACGTCAGACACAGCGCTCAAGGCAGATAGCGTTTCCAGCGCCGATGTGCGGTCATTAAAGGTAAGAGGCGCTCTGCTGTTAATGCCAATGGTCTTTGCCAGAGTAGAAAGCTCCTGCAGAGAAGCCTTTGATATGCTGAAAACCTGAAGGATAGTGAAGGATATTGTGGCAATCGTCAAAACAACGACGCTTGTAAAAACCATCAATAATGTTATCTTGTTTTTGATGGAACTTTTTTGGAATAGCTGCATGGTCTCTCCGGCTATTTAATGCCTGAACAAAAACTGCCAATTTTCGTTCGGGCACTATTTAATCACACTTTGCGCTAATTTGAGAAGTTGGGAGCTGATCGTCAGTCCGGAATTATGTGCTGAAACAAGGTTGATTTGAAATCGAATTTTGTTTTCTACTCGAACCATGCCGATCATGCCGCCTGCTTTCACAAAATCATCCATGTCACTCACAGTTAAAACAGGGCTGCCTTTGAACTTGCTTATGGTACGTTTGGCCCTGCTTTTTTCCGATTCTGCCACGAATAGAATATGACATCTCTTGACTGACCTGATGTTCTTGCTGTGGCTTATAACAATCCTCCGGCCTCGAACCGTTTTAGCGGCAATACTTTGTAAAGCACCTGTGAGCGGGTTTTTACCAAGAATGCAAATGAAAACAGGGCTTTCAGGATCAATGAAAGCCGATTCCGGCCACTGAACAAACTTCGCAAAATTGTACAGAAAGGCCGCCTTGATTCGATACTCGTGCAAAAGCGGTTCTTCCGCTCTGGCGAATAAAGGAGTGGCCGCGCTGACGAGTATCTCAATGAAAATTAGCGCTGCAAAATATCTGTTAGTCATAGAATTAGGGCTCTTCGGGTGAGCTGGCGAGCTGTTGAGCTTATTCAGCTTGCCAGCTCAACAGCTTATCTCTATCAAGTTAAAAATTCCAGGTTACCTTTCCGTACACACCACGTTCGACCTCTGTGGGCATGGTGAAGCTTTCCTGCACGAATTCCGGATGTTCGTTATCCAGAAGATTCTGTCCCACCAGGGCAATCTCAACCTTATCGTTGGGTCTCCAGGCCAGGCGGATATCAAGCGTGAGATAACTGTCAATTTCCGTTCGCGATCCCTTTCTGGAGGTAACCACCTTAACATCGTCCACATAACGAAGCCAGAAATCAAGGTCCAGGTCTTTGCTGAGATTTACGGCTGAACGGAGGGAGACCTGGTGCTGCGGGCCATCGTTATATTGTGTCTCGCCACCTTCAAAGGGTGCGTCGATGTAGATCCAGAGGTAGCTGTAGGCCATGTCCCATTGCCACCAGTCTGCGGCCTGCCAGGCCGCTGCCAGCTCAAGGCCGTATGTCTTGCCCTCTATATTGTTGTAGAACCACAGCGGCTGTTCCATGTATGTGCCATGGAGCACTAATTCTTCCAGTTCAGAGCTGCGAAGATTATCATAATCATTATAAAAAACAGACATGTCCAGCGACAGGGTGTTGGCCGGCACAAACCGGTAACCCAGCTCATAGGCCAGCAATTCCTCGGACTCGTAATCCCTGTTACCCTTAATTTTGATCGCTACCGCTACCTCTTCCGGATAAGGTGGGGGGGCAAAGGTGGGCTTCAGGAACACAGCGTTGATAAGATCTACACCATTTTCCGCACGCGAGGGTGTGCGCACCGCCCGTCCGACTGAGGCCCACAGCTTGTGATTTGTGTGCGGCGCCCAAAAAAGCCTGGCATTCGGCTGAATCTCGTATCCTGTGTAATCATTATGTTCGAACTTCGAACCTATCGTCAGCCACAGGTAGTTTTCTATAAGCGTGATCTTGTCCTGCAAAAAGGCGCTGAAAAGCTCGTCTCTGCTGCTGTCCGGATCTAAAATAAGGGTCTCTAAATTACTGATGCCGGCGCTGATGTCGTCATGGATATAGCGATAACCAAGCCCCCAGATAACGTCGTGCCGTTCTCCGGCTGCAAACTGGTATTGAAAGTCGATGTCAAAGGTATCCCGGATCTCACCATAGACAGCGTCTTCGCGGTCGGTCCGGTCATAGTAAACCTGCAAGGTAAAATCAGAGGTCGGAGAGAGGGTATGCTGCCAGCGTGTCAGCAGGTTCCAGCCCTCAACTTCGCCTTCATCCTCGACGATAGTGGAAAAAGGCTCAGACAATATGGCCAAATTCAGTGTCTGGTTGATGTTGCCCTGGTAGATATCTCCCTGCACGGTAACCGGGTCACGATCGTATAGCAGTGAGTCCACGCGGAATCCACCGCGCAGCATATCCCAGTCATCGCCTGCATCGTCACCAGTGGTATGGACAAACTCATCCCGTTTAAAACCCTTGGCATAAAAACGCCCGTAGGTGGCTTCCCCCACGACCGTTCCATAACGAACACTGCCAAAGCCGTTCTCCTCAGTGCCTGCGCCCATGGCCACCAGGCCGCCCTGGGTGTCTGCTGCAGATTTGGTGATGATGTTGATGACCCCGTTGACCGCGTTGGCGCCCCACAAAGTAGCGCCTGGCCCCCGGATGATCTCAATACGATCCACGTCTTCCATGAGCGTATCCTGCACCTCCCAGTAAACGCCTGAAAAGGAAGGGGCGTAGACACTGCGGCCATCAATGAGCACCAGAAGCTTGTTGGTAAAGCGGCCGTTGAAACCCCGCGAAGTGATCGCCCACTTATTTGAATCAATGCGCGCTACATTAATGCCAGGCACCATGCGAAGCGCTTCCGGAATACTTGTCACCCCGGAGCGACGGATATCTTCCTGGGTGATAACAAAGATAGCGGCCGCTGCATCAGCGAGTTTCTCAGGCTTTTTGGAAACCGAGGTGATTTCAATATTCATTAACTCTTCAAGACTGAGCTCGGTCAGATCCGTGGGCACAATTGCCGCTGCTTTTGCGCTGCCGGCCATGGAGCACAATAACATAATTGTAACCAGTACTGTGCTCATGGTAATGCGAAAAATGGAGCAGGAAATCAATCTTTGGATCTCCGGATGTTTAACATGATACATCTTTATACCTCCCAATAAACTTAATTCTAACTACTTAATAATATTGTAATTCGGCTATGGTCAAGTTTATCCCTGATGATCCTGATCCAATCCAAAATTATGCTGAAAATCAATGTCAAATGTATCATGGCGTTATTCGAGTATGGCGCTGCTGAGGTAGGGTATAGTCATAATAGACTTGCAATGCAATGTTCGAAGTGTCAAAAATACTGTGTTTCCACGTCATTGGATGAGAGCAACAATTTTGACACGATCAACAATAATCTGTTAAAATAATGTATTCTTTTATGGTAAAAAACTTTAATTATAATTACAAGAACTTCTTGCAGAAACAAAAAACTTTTGAATTCTTCTGATAATGGAGAAATGAGTATGGCGAAGAAGCTGTCTCTATGATATAATTCAACCGATTGATTTAGTTTATTTTATCTGTTTTGACAAGATATACAGGATGATCATGATATAAGGAATCAGGCGAATTCCGTTAATTCTGTCAAAAAAGTCCACTTGAAGGGCTAAATCCAGTTCTCACAACTGAGCCTCTTACTTTTATGTTTTGATTAACCGTGAAACCGTTCAAAAAAGGTTTTGATATAATGAAATTCCCCTGTACAGGAGTAATATTGGCGGGTGGACAGAACAAGCGCTTTTCGGGCATAAACAAAGCATTTATAAGCATCGGCGGAAAGCGTATTATAAACAGAATATATGAAATATTTGATTCCCTTTTTGATGAGATCATCCTGGTTGCCAATGACCCGCTTAAATATCTTGAATGGGATTTACATATCGTGTCTGATATATTCCCGTTTAGAAGTTCTTTAACAGGAATACATACAGGACTTTTTTTTACAAATAATTTTTATGCATTTATCACGGCATGCGATATACCATTCCTGAAAAAGGAATTGGTTGAAACTATTATTAATAGTATAGAAACGGGTGTTGATGTTATTATACCGGAAACTTTAAATGGGATGGAACCGCTATGCGCGGTATATTCAAAAAAATGTCTTAAGCCGATTGAAAATAATCTGACTCAAAAAGAGCTTAAGATTAAACAGTTTTTTAAAAAGGTAAGAGTCAAAAAGCTTTCTGAAAATATTTTACGCGAAAAGGATCCTGATCTAATTTCTTTTTTTAATGTTAATACTCCTGATGATTTGGCCAAAGCCGAAAAAATTATTAAATGAATTTAATTCCCCTTATAGAAATTATAAAGAGACATCCGCATTATAACAGGGTCGGAATGATTCTCTGTCATAATGGAGTCGTGCGGAGCACATCACGAGACGGCAGGAGAGTATCAGGGCTGAATATCACGGTGGATTACGAACAACTGCACAAGGTGATAGAGAAGCATAAAAAAAGGCCGGGTATTATAGAAATATTGGTTAAGATAACAGAATACAAAGAGCTGTCAGTAGGGGATGATATTATGCTTCTTGTTGTTGCCGGTAACATCCGTGAAAATGTTATAAAAGTACTCAGCGAAGCTATTGATGATATTAAATCAACTGTTACGAAAAAAACAGAGTATTTTTCAAACTAAGTTGAAGGAGTTTTTTATGTCTTTATTTTCTCATATCGACAATGATGGACGCTCGCAGATGGTTGATATAACTAATAAAGAACCCACATTAAGATCAGCAGTTGCTCAAGGAATTATTTCTATGGAGACTTCAACATTTGAAATGATCTATAATAATACAATAAAAAAGGGCAATGTACTTGAAACCGCCAGAATTGCAGGGATAATGGCGGCAAAAAAAACTTCGGAACTAATTCCAATGTGCCACCCAATTAATATTTCACATATTGATATCAATTTTGAATCAGATAAAGATGAAAGCTCAATCAAGGTCAAAGCTTTGGTGCGGCTTTTCGGCCAGACAGGTGTCGAGATGGAGGCTCTTACAGCGGTCTCTGTTGCGGCCCTCACAATATATGATATGTGTAAGTCACAAGATAAAAAAATAATTATATCAGATATATGTCTTCTTGAAAAATCAGGGGGGAAAAGCGGAACATTTGTGAGAAAAGAAGTATAAATGAATACACTGGAATATATTGTTTTCTTTATTATCGGCACTGCCTTTGGTTTTTTGATAGCCTGGTTTTTTGCAAAGTCAAAATTTTCAAAGGAATTCCTAAAAATTTCTAAAGAACACTCATCTGCATTAAGCAAACTGGAACAAATGCAAGATGTTAAAAAGACACTTGAAGAGAGCACCCGAAAGATTGATTCACTTAACGCTACAATCACCGAGCTGAAAGAGCACCAGGCAAGGCTGGAAACAATTATAGATAAAGAGCGCCTCGCTGTGAATGAAAAGATAGAAATGCTCGAGGATATTCGGAATAACATGACAGATGCTTACAAAGCGATCTCTGCCAGTGCTTTAAGGGAAAATAACCAGACTTTTCTTGACCTTGCAAAAACTACGCTTTCAAAATATATGGAAGCAGCCAAAAGTGATTTTAATGTGCGTAGCAAGGAAGTCAAAAATATTGTTGTGCCCATAAAAGATTCTCTTGATAGATATGACCAGCATATTCAGGCTATGGAGAGATCACGGGAAAATGCATATGGCGGGCTTTCTCAGCAGGTACTTTCCCTTGTGGAAACCCAGCAGACCCTTCAAAAAGAAACAGGCAATCTTGTAAAGGCTCTTCGGGTGCCGCACGTCAGGGGGCGGTGGGGGGAAATTACCCTTAAACGTGTTGCTGAGCTCGCCGGCATGCAGAACCGCTGTGATTTTTTTGAGCAGCAGTCAGTTTACAATGAAAATGGTATTATGCGGCCCGATATGGTTGTTTATCTGCCGGGCAATCGTCAGATTGTTGTAGATGCCAAGGCTCCTCTTTCAGCATATCTTGAAGCGCTGGAAGCAGAGACGGAAGAAGAACGCGAAATATTGATAGCTGCACATTCAAAACACATTCAATCGCATATGCATAAACTGGCACAAAAGGCGTACTGGAAACAGTTTAGTCCAACCCCTGAATTTGTTGTATTGTTTATTCCAGGTGAAAATTTCTTTAGCGCAGCTCTTGTCAAAAACCCTCAGCTTATAGAAGAAGGTGTGAATAAAGGAGTTATCCTGGCAACCCCAACTACTTTGATTACTCTTCTAAAGACCGTTTCCTTTGCA
Organism: Deltaproteobacteria bacterium; assembly: GCA_030262775.1. Classification (GTDB taxonomy): domain Bacteria; phylum Desulfobacterota; class Desulfobacteria; order Desulfobacterales; family ETH-SRB1; genus B13-G4. Next base: position 10,503 of record JAJSZP010000038.1, read on the forward strand.
TGGCGCCAGGAAAATGTTTCCGAAAATGCAAAGGCTATAAGCGAACTAGGGCGTGAACTTTATACCAGGCTGAACTTAATGGCAAATCACTTTGACAAACTTGGCCGCGATATTGAACGATGCACTGGCACATATAACCAGGTTGTAGGTTCTTTTGAACGCAGAGTGCTCACATCTGCACGCAGGTTCAACAACCTTGGCATTTCTCTGCCAGGCGATAAAGATATTGTCCGTATTGAGCCTGCTGAAAAGAAAGCACGTAAACTCGACATTGATAACAGCGAATGAAACAATCATTATTCTTTTTATATTTTGCAACTTTTGTCCTGTTTTGTCTCTTTTTTATAGCCGGATGTTCTGTTTTTAAAATACATCCGCCCTTAAAAGATGAATTTGCAATGCAAAGAATCCCCTCTTGCAGGTATCCTGATTTTTCAGATGATATGGTCTGCGATAGGTTGGAAAATGGAATTTTGCAGAGTATTTCATATCTAAAAAGGTTGCCTTGTTCCAGGCAGTTCAAATTCGGGAAAGACAGCTTTGATGCCGCCCATATGATCAAGTCCATGGAGCATTTTCTGAATTTTATACAGACCAGGCCGTCAAAAGATGAGTTTAATAAGTTTATTAAATCAAATTATCTTGTTTACAAATCAATCGGCGGCACGAATGGCCATGTCCTTTTTACAGGTTATTATGAGCCTGTTCTGCAAGGCAGCCTTGAGCAAAGCACTGAATATAGATTCCCGATTTATGCACGTCCTTGCGATTTAACTACAGTTGATCTTTCTTTATTTATTCCGCACTTAAACAATAAAAGAATAATTGGAAGATATACCGGGCGGACAGTTGTTCCCTACTTTGAACGAAATGAAATAGAATGCAAAGACGCTCTAAAAGGTAATGCAGAAAAAATTGCCTGGATTAAAGACCAGGTTGATCTTTTTTTTCTTCAAATTCAGGGTTCCGGAAAAATTTATTTTGATAACGGAAAGACAATTAATGTCCATTATGATATAACAAACGGACATCCATACCGGAGCATAGGCAAATTGCTTATTGAAGAAGGGCTAATAGAAAAATCAGAAATGTCTATGCAAAAAATTCGTACATATTTAAAAGAACATCCGGAAGAGGTCAAAACTATTTTAAACTTTAACTCCAGCTATGTTTTCTTCAAGATAGAGGAAGATGGCCCTTTGGGTTGTATTGGAGTTAAATTGACGCCTGGCAGGTCGATAGCATTGGACAAAAAAATATTCCCTTTATCAGCCCTTGCTTTTATAGAAGCAGAAAAACCTTTAATAAATGACGATGAGAAAATTCATAATTGGATAACTTTCAGCAGATTTGTTTTGAATCATGATACAGGAGGGGCAATACGCGGGCCTGGCCGTGCGGATCTGTTCTGGGGAAACGGCACATACGCTGAGATAGCGGCAGGTCACATGCAGCACAATGGAAAACTGTATTTTCTTGTTCTTAACCCTTAAACCAGCTTGATTTCGGCAGGATAAAATGAGATGTTATTCAAATCTAAAAAATGTTATAGGTGAGTAATATGTTTGGCATTGGCATGCCCGAAATTTTAATAATTTTGGCAGTAGCGCTTATTGTTATTGGTCCCAAAAAACTTCCTGATCTTGCAAAATCTCTTGGCAGAGCTATCGGTGAATTCAAGAAGGCTACCCAGGAATTTAAACAGTCTATTGAGATAAGCAGTGATTTAAAAGATGTTAAAGATACTTTTGAGAATATGAATGAAAGCATAAAAGACGCTGTCGACATAAAGGCAGATCAAAAAAACAATACAAAAAACAGTCCAACTTCCTCTAATGATGAAAAAAAAGTTGAAAACGAAGCAGAAAAAGGATCTTTAAAAAAATGACTGAAGATGAAAAAATGCCTTTTACAGGTCATCTTGAGGAGCTAAGGAATCGTCTGGTTATTTGTTTTATAGCGATAGGAACAGGCTTTATTATTTCATATGGATTTAAGGAAAAAATTTTCCATTACCTGACTATACCTTTGATTTCAGTAATGCAGGAAGACGATAAACTTATTTTTACAGGTCTGCCTGAGGCTTTCTTTACATATCTAAAGGTATCTTTACTATCAGGCTTAATGCTGGCTGCTCCTGTATTATTATATCAGTTCTGGCTGTTTGTAGCGCCAGGGCTTTATGGCAAGGAAAAAAAACTTCTGATTCCTATAGTTTTTCTTTCTTCTTTTTTCTTTATCGGCGGAGCGTTATTTGGATATTTTATTGTTTTTCCATTTGGATTTAAGTTTTTTTTAGGATTTGCTACTGAAACAATAAAGGCACTTCCCTCAATGCGTGAGTATTTAAACTTTTCTTCAAAGTTATTGTTAGCTTTTGGACTGGTTTTTGAACTTCCTCTTGTTATTACTTTTCTTGCCAGACTCGGCATAGTTACAGTTGAATTTTTAAAGAAAAACAGAAAATATGCCCTGCTTTTATTTTTTGTTTTTGCAGCTATTTTAACGCCTCCTGATGTTGTAACCCAGATTATGATGGCTTTTCCCCTGATGCTTCTATATGAGATAAGTATTCTTGGCGCCAGGATTTTTGGGAAAAAAAGTCACAAAAGGTAGATAGTTGAGAGTCCAAAGTTCTTTTAACGCATTGATATTCCTGGTGTTGATTTATTCGTGAGGTCATTCCGGCGAAAGCCGGAATCCAGTATAATTCGACCTGTGCGGTTAGCTATTAGCTATTAGCTAAATGTGTTATCTGTTTGATTTTTTAAGCTAAAGGCTAATTGCTAAAAGCTAACTGCTAAAAATCTTCGATTTTAGAATAGCATCCAACCGACTATAATTTCAGGTGTTTTAAGTTTTCATCCAGACACTAATTAGTTTTGAACATATGTTCTTTATCTTGACAAAATAATTCTTATGTGATAAAGAATTTTATGTGATAAAGTTTAGTTTTTTGATAAATTTTGATAATGGAAGGAGGTGAAGAGTGCGTATGAATAAAAGATATTTATTGATTATAGCTATTGTAGGAATTGCTTCTATGTTTCTTGCTACCGCTATTTATGCCGGGACCACCGTGGCTGATATTGTCAAGATGGAAAACAAGGCTTATGAAAAACATAAGAAGAGCATAGTCGATTTTTCACACAAGAAGCATACTGAGGATTACAAGGCAGGCTGCGGAGAATGTCATCATAATGCTGAAAACAAACCGCTTAATGAGCTGAAAATGGGTGATGAGGTTCAGAATTGCATTGAGTGTCACACTAAAGCGGGCAGACCTCCAAGGGCTAAAAAAGACGCTCCAAAGCTTTCAAACAAGGAAAAGATGGAGTATCATGCCTATGCCATACATGTAAACTGCAAAGATTGTCATAAGAAAGCCAATAAGGCAAGCGGTACGAAATCAGCGCCTACATCTTGTGCAAAGTGCCATCCCAAAAAGTAATATCCGCAGATTTAATTATTCAGGGCAAACGTTATTTATAATGTTTGCCCTGTTTTTTTTTGTAGGCAATCGCATTGCTGACCATAGCCTGTGCCCAGGAAGGGGTGCCAAGGGCATGAATATGGGTGTATGTGGCAAGTACATTTTTATAACATACGCCATCTTTGTTATTAATAAAACCATTTCCTTTTTTCATGCTAAAAACCAGATCATCATCATTTCCGTTCCATTCAAGAACATATGAATAGTGAAACTCATGCCCCCTTATTTCGCTTCCCTTCTTGAAATACTTGTTTTCTCTTTCAACTGAAATGATTGTGTAGCCGTGCCCTTTCGGTTTTTTGGAAAGGCCGAATACAACAGGCAAAACTCCTGCCATTTGATATGATTTATCATCCAGAACAAGTTCTTCTCCAAGATACATCAAGCCACCGCATTCTGCATATATTGGCAGGCCGTTTTCAGCAAGTGCTTTTAACTCATTTCTGAATTGCTCGTTTTCTGAAAGTTCTTTTGCATGGGTTTCAGGAAAGCCACCACCAATGTAAAGAGCATCTACAGGTGGTATATTATTTGTTTTAAGCGGGCTTATAAATACTGTTTCTGCGCCTGCTGCAACAAGTGCATCAATATTCTCAGGATAGTAAAACTGAAAAGCTGAATCTTTAATTATGCCTATCCTGGGAGCTGAACTTCTATTTTTTTGTTTCCCGGGTTTTTTTATTATTATTTCTGTTTTAGAAATTTTTTCTTTCGGCATATAGAAGGATGAATCGTGAGCAACCTCAATCAGTGAATCAATATCAATATAGCTTTTTGCCATGTTAAGGGCAGCATTTATTGAATCATTTGCCCATTCATGTTCAGGGGTAGGAATAAGCCCCATGTGCCTTTCAGGAAAATTTTGTTTTTTAAGCTTTGGGACAGCTCCGAGAACCGGTATCCCGCAGTAATTTTCGATGCTTTTGCGAACAATATTTTCATGCCTTGGTCCTGCAACACGGTTTAATATTACGCCTTTTATTGTTACAGTTGGATCGAATTTGATGCATCCCAAAACAACTGCCGCCATGGTTCGTGTACTCTTTGTGCAATCCAGACACAGAATTACAGGCAGATTGAGAAGTTTTGCAAGCTCAGCAGTGCTGGTACTTCCTTCGGTATCAAGGCCATCGTAAAGTCCGCGATTTCCTTCAATGACCACAATATCGGTTTTTAATGTATGGGTATAAAATGAATTGAGAATTTGCTTTTTTTCTATGAGAAAGTTGTCAAGATTATAGCATGGCCGGCCAGCAGCCATAGCAAGCCAGCCGGCATCTATATAATCCGGACCTTTTTTAAAGGGGGTAACATTTTTTTTGAAGGATTTTAATGCAGCAATTATGCCTATTGACAGTATTGTTTTTCCTGCTCCGCCTCGCAGAGCTGCAATAATAATTCCGGGGGAACCTTTACCGTCATGCTGCATTAAATTATAATTTTAGTCCTCTTCGGTAGAAGCCTGTTTTCCAGCACCTTTGAGCCCGATTAAAGTCGTGCTTCCGCTGGACCAGTATTCAAGAATTTCTTCCCCAACCATTTTGTTTACAAGATTCTTAACAGCTCTGACTTTTTCGTCGGGAAACATTTTATAGAAATCCTTAAGATAAAATTTTGATTTACCTTTTTTTTTCTTAAGATTTTCTATAATAGTATCTCTTGCTGCTTGTTCATCTATTGTTAGACCAGCCATTATTATGCCTCATAATTTTATGCCGGAGGCAAACCTGACGTGCTTGGTGCTTGCCTCCGGTTAATTAATTTAACTGCTAGAACTTGAATTGAGTTGACTGACGCCATGTATAATATGCGGCATCACGGAAATCATCAATAAGATGGTGTGTGAATTCAATCTCACATTTATCAAAGAATCTTTCCCAGCCAATTCTTTCTGCCCAGTCACCCATACGCTCGTACTTATTGGCATCATTTGAATAAGCATCAACTATTCTCTTGATTGTAGTGGTCAAGGTTGGCCAGCGAGGCTGTTCATTTGGAATAAATGCCACAACAACCTTTGAAAACTTCGGCATAGAAATCCTGTTGGAAATCTTACCGCCTGCCATGATAACGATTCCGTCACCTTCTGTGTCTGCAAGAGGCATTGATGGACACATTGTGTAGCAGTTTCCGCAGTACATACATCTTTCAGGATTAACTGAAACACTTTTTAGCGTTTTTCCTTCAAACTCGACTTTAGCCGGTTTAATTGCTGCGGTAGGACACGCAGCTACAGCCAGAGGAAGCTCGCACATTTTGTCAATATATTCAGTGTCAATCATTGGCGGTTTGCGGTGATAGCCGAGAATTGCTATATCTGAGCAGTGAACAGCACCACACATATTAAGACAGCAAGCCATGGAAACACGCACCTTGGCAGGCAGCTTCATATCTGTAAACTGGTCAAAAAGAACATCCATGGTTGCTTTTACCGTGCCTGATGCATCAGTTGCCGGTGTATGGCAGTGAATCCATCCCTGGGTATGCACGATGTTGGTAATTCCAGCGCCAGTGCCTCCAATGGGGAACTTTTGACTTCCACCGTTAAATTTTCTGCTGGCAAGATCTTGTTTTAAAGGCTCAACTTTTTCTTTGCTGTCCACCATAAATTCAATGTTGTTTCTGGTAGTGAACCTCAGGTGTCCGTCGCAGTGTTTATCAGCTATCTCGCACATTTCACGGACATGTGTTACGCTCATGAAACGACAACCACCTACTCTTATTGTATAAACTTCGTCACCTGTTTCTGAAACATGTACCAGAATGCCTGGTTCCAATATTTCATGATACAGCCATTTACCCTTATTTGCCGTAATAACCGGAGGGTAAAATTGATCAAACTTTTGTGGACCGATGTCGGTTATTCTGTCTTCCATCGGTTTTTTAGGATTATAGCCTGAAGATATAAATGCCATGGTATTCCTCCCCCCTATCTCTGGTGATATTTTCTAAATTCATTGATATCTCGTGTCCATCCGCCCGGAACTTCCTCTTCTTTCCAGAATACATACGGGTTAGAACGCGGCTCTTGAACATGCTGCGCCATTGCTTTAATGCCTGTTACTTCAAGCAGCTTCTGGAAACTCTGACGCCTGATTAATTCGCCAAGACGTTCGCGGTTCTTGCCTTCTTCCATCCACCATTCCCAGATTGGTTCAATTATATTCTCTTTGATCTCATCGTAAGGTTCTTCGATCTTAATAAAAGGAACAAGCATAGTGCCCATCTGTGCACCATCAAGAATCGGGGCTTTGGCACCGGCACATATAGTTGCGCCTCTATCATTGCCTATCCTGAGGGCTCTCGGCATTACGTTAATACAGTGCATACATCTAGTGCATTCTTTGGTATTTATCTCAAGTTTTCCATTTTCATATCGCATGCAGTTTGTTGGACAATTACCGATAACTTCTTTCTGGATATCAAACGGACCCCAGTCGCGGCCGGCATGAGCTCCTGCGTTTGGAGGAATTTCACCGCCGACATATGCCTTTACTGCTTCCTGGTCAATACGTATATCATCACGCCATGTGCCAATAAAGGACAAGTCTGAACGCGCAATAGATGCAACACAGCAGTTGGAACATCCGTCAAATTTGAATTTAAATTTATAGGGAAAAGCAGGACGATGAAGCTCATCCTGATATTCATTGGTCATGTAATGGCACATCGCCTGTGTATCAAAGCAGGCAAATTCACAGCGTGAAGTTCCAAGACAGCAGGAAGGAGTTCTCAGGTTTGAACCGGAACCGCCAAGGTCTGTGTCCATTTTGTGGGTAATGTCATAAAAAACTTCTTCCAACTGGGGTGTTGTTGTGCCGAGAAGAACGATATCACCGGTTGCGCCATGAAAGTTGGTCAAACCGCTTCCGCGCAGTTCCCAGATATCCATAAGATCTTTCAGGAATTTTGTTGTGTAGTATTTGCCTGAAGGCTGGTTTACGCGCATGGTATGGAATGCAGCAACGCCAGGGAACGTCTCCGGCTGGTCACAGTATCTTCCGATAACGCCACCGCCATAGCCGAATACACCGACTATTCCGCCGTGTTTCCAGTGAGTTCTTCCATGTTTGTATGAAAGCTCAAGCACTCCCAGAAGATCGTCACAGACATTCTGGGGTGTCTGGTAGTCTATACCATTTACATTTTTTGCCCTTGATTCGGCCTCCTGCTTTAAATCTGATACAAAGCTTGGCCACGGACCAGACTCTAGCTGGTCAATCATAGGAGTTTCGTGTTTTGCCATAGTCTTACCTCCATTTACGTTATTATTAATTTACTATCCTGATTAATATATAATAATCACTTTTTTTGCGGAACGCTTACAGTCACCTCCTTTCCATTCTACATGGTAAGTGTTTTTGTATCTTATTGATTTTATAAATTTATTCTTACGATTATATATAGATAACCCATTTAAAAATATAAATATATAATTAATCTTGTGGTTTGTCAACAAAAAAGGAATGTAAGGTATAGATTAGATAAGTTATACAGTTATAAAAATATATTGCAAGCTTTTTACCAGCAATTCTAATTATGGCTTTTCGGCGTATTTTATAGAACGGAGTTAATAATGGCCGAAATCGCATAAAAAATGATAACCACTTGTAAATATATAATATATTAACTATA
>JAJSZP010000039.1 GCA_030262775.1 Deltaproteobacteria bacterium
ATTATCTTGGATGGCGGCGTTCACTTGAACAGTACCCAAAGATATCAATAGAGTCTTTGCTTGGCATTTCGCTGGGACAGTTTCAACAATTAAAGGGAACATAGCCAAAAAAATAGCCAATTTTAGACGATTGTACAATATTTTGTTTTTTGAGCATGCAGAATGATATTTTATATCTTACCGGAATTAAACTTAAGTTGAGTGATTTTTGGCTTGATCTGCACTAATCTCTTACGCATCAAGAATTCACGAAAATCATCGACATATCCACGGGTATGCCTGCGGTTTTCGAAAACCGTTACGCATCAATATCTCAGCACATTTCTTCCCCAAAAAACGCTCAACTTAGGTTAAACAAAAAATCATAATTAAAATTGCTGAATTGATCCATATATTGCAAAAAATATCTTGATATGATAATATAGCAATTTTTTTTTAATAAAATAAGGTATTCTGATTACTTTAAAGCTGAGCCATTACAAAAAAAGGGAGAATAGCCATCATGTTTCGAAAAAATCTTCAAAAAATTGTTAACGGAAATGATTTAAATGAAGCTGAAATGTCTCAAATGATCACTGAAATATTTTCAGGTAACGTTACTGACACTCAGGTTGCTGCGTTTATGGCTGCTTTAGCCACAAAAGGCGAAACCTTTGAAGAACTGGCTGGAGCAGCTCGATCCATGCGCAGAAAAGCCCTGCGCATTCAGGTCTCAGCCCCCAATGTAGTGGACACATGCGGAACCGGCGGAGACGCGTCTCAAACGTTTAATATTTCGACCACAACTGCCTTTGTTGTTGCAGGTTGCGGCGTAACTGTAGCTAAACACGGGAATCGTTCTGTATCAAGCCAATGCGGCAGCGCTGATCTTCTTGAAGTCCTGGGAGTAAAGCTGGATACAAACCCGGAAATAGTGGAAGAAGCTATTCAGGAAATCGGCATTGGCTTTTTATACGCACCCCTTTATCATGGAGCAATGAAATATGCTGCAAAAGCAAGAAAAGAAGTTGGACTGCGCAGTATTTTCAACATGCTGGGGCCTCTGACAAATCCTGCTGCTGCAAATTGCCAGCTTCTTGGAGTTTATGCGCCGGAACTTACAGAAATGTTTGCTAATGCCCTGAAAAAACTTGGTACAAAACACGCATTTGTCGTACATGGACACGACGGACTGGACGAAATTTCAGTCTGCGCTCCAACACGTATATCCGAACTCAAAGATGATCTGATAAACACTTACGATATAACCCCGGAACAATTTTTTGAAAAAAGAGCCAATCCAAAGGATCTGGAAGGAGGAGATCCTGAGACTAATGCTAAAATAACCAGAAAAATTCTTGAAGGAGAAAAAGGGCCGAAACGCAATGTAATATTGATAAATGCTTCTGCAGCGCTTGTTGCAGCAGGAAAAGCAAAAGATTTCCAGGAAGGAATACAACTGGCTGAAAACTCCATTGACAAAGGAAATGCCATAGAAAAACTGGAGGCACTCGTTCGTTTTACACAGGAAAATGGATAAATGGGAAAAGATTTGTTAGAAGTAATAGTTAAACATAAAAAAGAAGAAATCGCAGAGGCAAAAAAACTTATTCCTGAAAGTCAACTGTGTAAGGACGCTTTTACATCTATTAAAAGACGGCCGTTTATTAAAAAGCTTGAGAAACCAGGTCATTCAGGAGTTAATATCATTGCGGAAATAAAACGCGCATCTCCCTCTAAGGGCGACATTTGTCTGAACCTGAATCCGGTGGCATATGCCCAGGAATATGAAAAGGGAGGAGCGGCTGCTATATCCGTGCTTACGGATCAGCCTTATTTTAAAGGCAGTTTAGATGACCTGAAAAAAGCTCGCAGCGCATCAACTCTGCCTGTACTTCGAAAAGATTTTTTAATCTCTTCATATCAGATATATGAATCTTCAGCCATTGGAGCAGATGCAGTGCTTCTTATAGCCCGTATTCTTTCGCAGGAACAATTACATGATTATTTAGAGCTCTGCAACGAACTCAAGCTTGATGCTCTTGTGGAAATACACTCGGAAAAAGATCTTGAAGCAGCAACACGGACAAAGGCCAGGCTGATCGGGATTAACAATCGGAACTTAAGTTCTTTTGAAACCAATATCAATACAGCTATCAGGCTGGTATCGCTTTTTGAGCCATATCAAATAGCTGTTGCTGCCAGTGGAATACAAAACAGAGATGATATTATTAAAAATCAGCAGACAGGTATATGGAATTTTCTTGTCGGAGAAAGTCTTGTGAAAGCTGAAAACTGCCAGGCATTTCTAAGGTCTCTCATGGGGGTGGGTGGATTAGATGAATAATAACTGTCCTCAGGTTAAGGTCTGCGGTCTGACCAGAGTAGAACAAGCTATAGCATGTGCTGATCTCGGGGCAAATGCAATCGGCTGTGTTTTTTTTCCAAAAAGTCCAAGACATTTATCTGAAATTCAGGCAAAAGAAATTTCCATGGCCTTACCTTCAGAAGTAAAAACTGTAGGAGTATTTGTTAATGAGAGTTTTTCAAATATAATGCATAAGGTTGAATTCTGCGGCCTTAATGCAGTCCAGTTGCATGGCCGGGAATCTTCTGAGCTTGTCAGCAGACTTAAAAAAGAAAATCTTCTTGTAATAAAAGCTTTGTTTGCAGAAGGAAAACCAACTGTTGAAGAAGCAAAAAATTACGAAGCATCCGCATTTTTGGTGGAATGCGGCAAAGGAGTTCTGCCGGGAGGCAATGCAATAGAATGGGACTGGAAAAAAGTTAAAAGCTTTGGCTGTAAATATCCCCTGATCCTGGCCGGTGGTCTGGCGCCAGAGAATATTTCTCATGCTGTATCGGTCAGCATGCCGGATGCTGTGGACGTCAGTTCAGGCGTAGAGTCCGCCCCAGGCCAAAAAGACCTTGGCAAAGTAAAGTCCTTTCTGAAAGCGATTTCCATGTGCGAAATAAAGAAAAATTTTAGAGAAATTTTTTAAAATAGGTGAATAGGCTGAAGGTGGAAGACTGAAGGTAGAAGACTTTTAGGAACAAATTATGCGCAATCACACAAAACTTAGGGCATTCGAGCTGGCTGACGAGGTAGCGGTATTAGTTTATCAGATGACCGCAAGGTTTCCTAAAAAAGAGTTGTATGGACTGACTTCTCAAATACGGCGAGCAGCGGTTTCTGTTCCTTCTAACATCGTGGAGGGTTGCGCACGTGACAGCCATGCAGATTACCTTAGATTCCTCTATATTGCCTTCGGGTCATTGAGGGAACTGCATTATCAGCTAAGTTTGTCAAAGCGCTTAGGCTTCTTGTGCAACCTGGATTCATCCCTAATTGAACCAAAGATCGTCGAAACCGAAAAAGTCTTGAATGGCTTAATTCGAGCATTGCGAGATAATTGATATACTTCAGCCTTCTACCTTCAGCCTTCTACCTTCCACCACAATCATCGAAGTGTCAACATCATCTTGATGATATACATCACAGACCTCGGCAGTATTACAAAGTATAATTCTTTTTACTTTCAGGTTAAAATCTTTGAGCGCTGAAAAGAACTTTTTATAGGTTGCTGGCTTTGTTTCAAGATAAATACCATATCCTTCAGCTAAATGATAAATTTTTGCGAAATGATGTATCAACAGATAAAAGCAAGCTGCTGAAAAATATTTGCAACGAGGCTGTTTATAAAGTTCAGGACAAAACCTTCCCACATTAATTTGTTTAGCAAACCTGTTTAAAGACAATACCAGGGCATATGAGATTTGTTCGTGTGTTTTTTTGTCAGTAATAAAATATTCAATACAATCAGCTTCTTTACAGTAGGAAATTTCATATCTTCTCAAAAGTTCAGGGAGCTTATCTTTCATAAATTTTGATAATGGCAAAATAATTTCACCTCCTCCCCTTTTATAAAATATCGGACATAATTAACACCCCCTGCCTCCATAAGCGCTAAGTTAAAAATTAAGTAACTATTCACGTAATCAAGCTGAAGCTGTTTAGGCTGAAGGGGCCAGAAGAGCACGTTTGCCGTACTTTGGCGGAAATATCTGATTCTTGCACCAAACATGGCTTCAAAATGCGCTTTTCCCTAACAGTCTTCAGCCTATCCACCTGAGTAGTTACAAAATTAATTATTAACAATTGATTATTGATTATTTTTGCGGTCTTTTCTATTTAGCCTCTTCTCAAGCTCCCGTTTTAGCCGATCTTTGGCAGGTTCCGCCTGCCTGAATACATGCTCTGCCTTGTGAAATTCCAGAACACGAACATCTGAAATATAAGGCTCTATATAGATATCAGGGCAGACAACACGCAGTTTTTGCCTGGTTATGCTTTTCTCCATTATTTGAAAAGTATTAAAAACAGCCTCTGTCAGGGAAGGCATGATGCCCGGACCTGCTGTCCTGTGTCCAATAACATCAATCGCAATAGTTAAATCACAATCATTCGGTAATATATCAAAAGGCACAGGATTTACAGCTCCTCCATCTATTAAGACATTGTTCTCTATCAATACCGGCGAAAAGATTCCGGGCAGAGATATACTGGCCTGTATAACGGAAACCAGGTCACCACTTTTAAAGACCACCTCTTCACGTGTCCAAAAATTTGACGTTACAACCAACAAAGGAATATCAAGCTCCTCAAAGGTTCGCTCATTAATTAATTTAAACAAAAATTTGATAAAATTTTCAGTCTTTAGTAAACCAGCCCCCTCAAACTGTGGCGCAATGAAATCAAGCCATTTAAAGTTAAAGAGATTTGTTACACGATTGCGCTCTGAAACTATCAACTCACTGAATAATTCTCTCAATTCTTTGCCAGTCATACCAGAACAGTAAAGTACACCTGCAATTGCACCAACGCTGGTGCCACTAACGTAAGCCGGCTTAAGTCCCAGTTCGTCCAGGGTTTCCAGCATCAAAATATGGGCCAATCCTCTGGCGCCACCAGCGCCTAAAGCTATACCAATTTTTTCCATATGTTTACCTGAGACTCCTTACAAATTCATCAACAGCTCCGACTCCCTCTTTTTCAACCAGCCTTATAGTCTGAGTACCAATCACCGCAATATCTGTTTTTCCTTTTAAAAAGTCTATGTCATTTTTATCTTTTACTCCAAAACCAAGAGCTAACGGAAGATGAGTTGCCATGCGACATCTTTCAAGATATTTATTTAGCTGCCCGGAAAAGTCTGTATCCAGGCCTGTCACTCCTTTTCTTGCCACGCAGTAAATAAAACCCCGCCCAAAAGATGCAAGGTAATTCATGCGTTCATCCGGAGTTGTAGGAGAAAAAATAAAGATTGGATCAAGATTATATTTTTTCATTGCATTAAGATAATCCCGCCCCTCTTCCGGTGGAAGATCCGGTACAATGGCGCCTTTCATATTTATTTCGGCCATTGAAACAGCAAATCTGTCAATCCCGTATTTAAAAAGTATATTATAATAGCTCATAAAAAGAAATGGAATATCAAATGACCGTGTCACATTTTGGGCAAAATCCAGACATTTTTTTACTGTACTGCCCTCTGCCAGGGATTTCTGATTTGCATGAAGTATTACCGGACCGTCTGCAACGGGTTCGGAAAAAGGTATCTGCAGCTCCATCAAATCAACACCCGCGTTAACCATTGTCTCTATTATTTTAAAACACTCCTCAAATGAGGGGTATCCGAGAACAATATGGGTCATCAGCAGTATTTTCTTTTCTATAAGCCGGCTTTTAAGGTATAATTCAAGCATTATACTCCTCCGCTTTTTTCTTGATAAACTCCTTCCATCTCGGGTCATCAAAGGCATCTGCAACCGTAAATATGTCCTTGTCTCCTCTTCCGGACTGATTGATCAGTATAATATCTTCTTTGGACAGTTTTGGCGCTTCCTTGAATGCCTGAACAAATGCATGCGCTGACTCCAGGGCAGGTATCAGCCCTTCCTTTTTAATAGTCAGAGACATTGCATCAACCACTTCACGGTCAGTAGCTGATTCAAATCTTACCCTGCCGGATTCCTTAAGATGTGCCAGAATGGGCGAAACTCCCACATAATCCAGGCCTGCTGCTACACTATGGGTCTCTTTCATCTGTCCATCGCTGTCCTGAAGAAAATACGTCTTATATCCCTGGGCAACTCCTATGCTCGCATCTTTAGAGGAGAGTCTGGCTGCGTGCAAGCCGGAATCAAGCCCGCGCCCTCCGGCCTCAACACCTACCAGCTTTACAGGATCAGCCAAAAACCCTTTAAATATACCCAATGCATTAGAGCCGCCTCCCACACAGGCATAAATGCGGGAAGGAAGTCTGCCCTCTATTTCCAATATCTGTTTTCGCGCTTCTTTTCCAATAATTGACTGAAAATAAGAAACCATCTCAGGAAAGGGATGCGGCCCGCAGGCAGTGCCCAGAACATAGTGAGTTGTATCCATATTGCCTACCCAGTCGCGAAAAGCTTCATTTATGGCATCCTTCAATATCCGGGTTCCTTCTCGAACCGGTATCACTTCAGCGCCAAGTCTATCCATCCAGAAAACATTGGGACGCTGCCGCTGAACATCAACTTCTCCCATATATATGGTGCATTTAAATCCAAATTTTGCAGCCATTGTTGCAGTTGCCACGCCATGTTGTCCGGCACCAGTCTCTGCAATGACCCTGGTCTTTCCCATTCTCTTTACCAGAAGCCCCTGCCCCATAACGTTATTTGCCTTATGAGCGCCTGTATGATTCAGATCCTCACGCTTTATATAGATACGTGCGCCATTAAAGTGATTTGTAAGGTTTTCGGCAAAAGTAACAGGAGTAGGCCTGCAGGAATATGTTGACATAATATCAGAATATTCCTTCCAGAATAAAGGGTCGCTTTTTGCTTTAATAAACTTATCCTCAAGATCATCAAAGGTTGCAACAAGAATCTCAGGGAGATAAGCGCCCCCGAACCTTTCATAGTAGCCTCGATTAATCATCTGATATTCCTCCTATTGTTTGAGAAAATACAAACCGGTCAGTACGACAAAAAAGTTCAGAATATATAGCGTTTTTTGCCTGCTCAAAGTGTAGAAACCGTTTTACCGCAAGTATGGGTATGTTTGAAGAAATATCCAGGCTTTTTGCTTTTTCTCCAATTAAATACCCGATTCTGAAATTCTGTTTCCCGCCTGTCGGACGCATATAATATTGCGCCTCGACTATCTGTGAAAGGGACCGGCCCTGAAGATTAAATCGCTCTATACCTGAAAATAAACTCGCATGCAGATAAATATCTTCTATTAGAACCGGCCTATCCTCAACGCTGCTGAGTCTTGAAAAGAAATAAACCTCCTGGCCTGAAAAAGGATTCTCAGAGTCATTTTCAACAGTCTCCATACGAATATCTTCTATGATCTGCGTTGTTATTGATATCCCCTTTTTATGGAAAGACGAAATCGTTCCTGCAAAAGAAAAAAGGTCAACCTCTTTCTGTCTTTCGCCTACGAAAGTTCCGGAACCCCTCTTTCTTACAAGCATGCGTTTGCGAACCAGCAAATCCGTGGCCTGCCTGGCGGTGGGCCGACCGATGCCATAAGTCGCTGCAAGCCTGTTTTCAGAAGGAATCCTTGAGCCTGGAGGATATTCTCCAGAACGTATTTTTTTAATTATTATATCCGATAGTTGATGATATAATGGTATAGGTGACTTTGAATTAAGCATATGCAAGTATCTTTCAAGATGACTATTGAGTTTAGTCACCACAACAAATTGCACGTTTCCATGCTATTGCAGATCCATTTGCGTGGCATATTGGTGAGTCAACTCAATAGTCATCTCATTTAAAGCTTTAATCCTCAGATTAATATAAAACTAAATCAGTAAAGTTGTCAAGACAAATCTTACAAAAAAACTTCGACACACTATCTTAACAGATATTTCCATACTGATATTAAAGTGGATCCCACTTCAATCATATTTGGATATGCGAACATACTGCTTACCCTCCTTCCAAGGCTTGTTGTCCGTATCTTTATAGTAAATTTCGTGTTTAACAAAAAATTTGATTGACTCCCCATCGCTATAATAAAGCACAACTATACAAACAGCCTTCAGGCTGGTTTTGGTTTTAAGGGCATGATAAAAAAATGAATACCCCATGAATCAACTTGCAATAATTGGTATGATGCCGCATGGTATCGACTATTATAAAATATCCACTTTTGATTTTGTACAAGTGCATTACTTGCAGAGCATAAAGATGCTGCATTTCAGCAGTTGAAAACTTTGCATGGGACATAAAATGCGATATAGTGCTTAGGAACTGGAAGGTCATAAATTGCGTTTTTTTGGTGAGCAAGGAGCAACACAGCTATTGATGTTCAGGGCCAGCTAAAAATCGTAAGTTGTGGCCTTTCGAGGTATAACCACATACGGTTAATTTTTGATAGACAAAACGTTGAGCCAAGCACTAAATCTGTCGCGATCAAAGTCAGATTGTAAAACTGAATATTGGAAAGTTACGGCTGAAGCAATGAGAGCCCTGAAACAATAAATGGGAGACGTGATGAAAGCCCAATACACCAAAATATGCTTTTATAATTTTATCAATTTGTTCAGAACTTTTTTGAAATTTTAACTGCCCGGCTGAAATTACGTCATCGAAGCAACTTATATGCCAATAGCCCTAAATTTCTGTAAACTATTTTTCGAAAACTCAAGTATATAAAGAAAGGTAAAGTTAAATGACACAAGAAGTAATAGTACGTTTTCCACCCAGCCCGACCGGATATTTACATATCGGTGGCGCCAGGACAGCTATATTTAACTGGCTTTTTGCAAAAAAAACAGGCGGCAAGCTGATTTTGAGAATAGAGGACACCGACGCAGAAAGGTCAACTGAAGAATCTATTAAAGGTATTATCAAGAGCTTGAAATGGCTTGGCATTACCTGGGATGAAGGGCCATATTTTCAGTCTCACTTCATTAAAGAACATCAGGCTGCAGCACACAAGCTCTTGGAAACAGGCCATGCATATAAATGTTTTTGCACTAAAGAGACACTTGATAAAAAGCGTAAAGAAGCTCTCAAGAAAAAAGGCTCATTACAGTATGATGGCACATGCCGTGATTTAAAACCAGAAGAGATTTCTGAAAAGGAAGCAGCAGGAATTCCATGTACAATCCGTCTGAAAGTACCACGGGAAGAGGGCTCTGTCTATTTTGAGGACATTGTATATGGATTTATAGAAAAAAAATATAAGGACATAGAAGATTTCGTTATAGTTCGATCCAATGGGCAGCCTCTTTACATTCTTTCCAATACTGTAGATGACATACGTGACAGGATAACACATGTTATCCGGGGTCAGGATGGATTGGGAAATACTCCAAAGCAGATTTTGCTGTACAAGGCTCTTGGTGCGCCAATTCCAAAGTTTGCTCATATGTCTTTAACGCTTGATCCCAAAAAGGCCAAGATTTCAAAACGAACGCACGGAGAATTGGTTGCTGTACATTTTTACCGGGATCATGGCTTTTTGCCCTGGGCTTTGATAAACTTTTTAGTCCGTCTTGGATGGTCAACGCCTGATTCCAGAGATATCTTTACAAAAGAGGAACTTATTGAGACATTTTCTTTAGAGGGAATTAACAGGGCAAATTCGGTTTTTAATGTTAATAAAAACGATCCGAAATTTTTTACAGATCCAAAAGCGCTTAGCATAAACTCACATTACATAAGAAATCTTCCTGTTGAAGAAATTGTGCCTTATGTTAAGGCGGAACTGGAAAAGGCGGGAATCTGGGACCCTGAATTTGAGTCAGGAAAACGCGACTGGTTTCTTGCCACAGTCGATCTTATTCGCAGCAGGTATCATGTTACCACAGAGTTTGCCACACTTGGCAGAGCATATTTTTCCGATGACTATCCAATAGAAAAAAAGGCGCTGAAAAAAAACATACTCAAACATGAAGGCCTTAAAGATTGGTTTTCAATTCTGGCGGATCGGCTTGAATCAGTAAAAATATTTTCGGCCGATGAGGCCGAGAAGGTAATTCGTGACATAGCTGAAGAATTAGATATCAAGGCGGGAGTTTTGATAAATGGAATACGTGCGGCGGTTACAGGACAGACAGTCGGTCCTGGTCTGTTCGATATACTTATTGCCATTGGGCAGAAGCGAGTTGTAGAAAGCTTGCGCAAGGCAGTGTTGCTATTTGATTAGGAACGGGGAAGTTATTTCGTCCCCGTTCCTTAGAAACTATTTCAAACCATTTGTTTTTGTTTATTTATTTTTTCTTCAGGGCTTTTTGTATTTTGGCCCATGTATCGCGCAGGGTTACCGTTCGATTGAATGCTAACTTATTGTCAGATGAATCAACGTAGAAATACCCAAGTCTTTCAAACTGGCAGATGCTTCCCGACGCTGCGCCTGCCAGACTTGGTTCTACACGGCACGAAGTCAGGGTTTCCAGCGAGTTTGGATTCAAACAATCCTTGAAATCTTCAGCTTCTTTTTTGTCGCTGGGATTTGCGGCAGTAAATAGATGATCGTAAAGACGCACTTCTGCTTCTATTGAGTAAGCAGCGGAGACCCAGTGCAGAGTTGCCTTAACCTTTCGTCCGTCTGGAGAGTCGCCGCCTTTTGTTTTTGGGTCATATATACAGTGAAGTTCAATAATTTCACCTGTATGCTCATCCTTTACCACTTCCACACATGTTATAAAATATGCATATCGCAGACGTACTTCGCGGCCTGGTGCCAGACGAAAAAACTTTTTAGGCGGGTCTTCACGAAAGTCTTCCTGTTCTATATAAAGTACGCGAGAGAAAGGAACCTTGCGTGTCCCCATACTCGGATCTTCCGGATTGTTAAGCGCGTTCAGCTCTTCTACAAGGTCTTCAGGATAATTGTCAATGATCACCTTAAGGGGGCGAAGAACAGCCATGACACGCGGAGCTCGTTTGTTCAGATCCTCCCGGACATTGTATTCCAACAGGGCCATATCGACCATACTGTCTCTTTTGGCGACACCAATACAACCACAAAAATTACGGATTGACTCTGGTGTGTAGCCGCGTCTCCGCAAGCCTGAAAGTGTGGGCATTCGAGGATCATCCCATCCATTAACATGTCCCTTTTCTACAAGTTCCACAAGCTTACGCTTGCTCAACACTGTGTAGCTGAGATTTAGGCGGGCAAACTCTATTTGTTGTGGATGACATTCCACTTCAAGTTCATCAAGAAGCCAGTCATACAAAAAACGGTTGTTCTCAAATTCCAGCGTGCAGATGGAATGAGTGATACCTTCCATTGAATCTGAAAGGCAGTGGCTGAAGTCATACATAGGATAGATACACCACTTGTCGCCTGTCCTGTGATGGTAAACACGCCTGATACGGTACAAAGCAGGGTCCCTCATAATCAGTTTGGGTGATGACATATCAATTTTTGCCCTGAGAACACAAAAGCCATCTTCAAACTCCCCTGCTCTCATGCGCTCGAACAGATCAATATTTTCCTCGACTGAGCGGTTACGATACGGACTTTCCCTTCCCGGTTCCGTCAGAGTGCCCCTGTATTTTCTTATTTCCTCGGAACTCAGGTCGCAGACATAAGCTTTGCCTTTTTTGATCAATTGAACGGCGAACTGATACAGTTGCTCAAAATAGTCAGACGTATAATAAAGCCTGTCACTCCAGTCAAATCCAAGCCATTTGATATCTGATTTTATTGATTCCACATATTCAACATCTTCCTTGTCTGGATTGGTATCATCAAATCTTAAATTGCATACTCCGTTGTTTTCAGCTGCAATACCGAAATTAAGACATATAGATTTTGCATGCCCGATATGTAGATAGCCGTTAGGCTCCGGTGGAAATCTAGTGGCTACTTTGCCGTCATTTTTGTTTGCCTTAATGTCTTCGGCAATAATATTTCGTATGAAGTCTGAGGGTGGTATAGAATTTGTACTGTTCAATTTAGGCATATTTTTATAGTTCTCCATTTCCCTAAAGCTCAACCGCGGCCAGTTAATGTTACATAAAAATGAGTTTGTAAATTTTTGATTATACGTTTTTATCGTAGAAAAACAATATTTTTGAGAATATTATCGTATAAATAAACTTTTAGGTCAAAGAGTTTTCCAGTTTTCTCTTTACTTAGTGATCATAAAAAAATAAGTTAATTATTTTTTACCAAGCCCTTAGTGTTAAAATGGTGCATGGAGACGCCAAGTCAGGTTTAACCATTTAATCTTTTTTGAAAACTTTAATTTTATTGATATTATGAACCAGAAATTAATTAGAAACATAGCGATTATCGCCCATGTCGATCACGGCAAGACCACCCTTGTCGATCAGTTTTTTAGTCAGAGCGGCATGTTCCGCGATAACCAGGCTATAACCGAACGGCTCATGGATTCCATGGAACTGGAACAGGAACGCGGCATAACCATAGCCTCCAAAAACGGTTCTTTCCGGTACCGGGATTACGTAATCAATATTATCGACACCCCTGGCCATGCCGACTTCGGCGGTCAGGTTGAGCGAGTACTGCGTATGGCTGACGGCTGTCTGCTTTTGGTGGATGCCCAGGAAGGCCCGATGCCACAAACTTATTTCGTGCTGAAAAAAGCCCTGGCTATCCCGCTTCCAGTGCTGGTGGTGATCAACAAGATTGACAAGCCCGCGGCCCGGGCGAACTGGGCTGTAGATCAGGTGTTTGATCTTTTTGTTAAGCTGGAGGCTACGGACGAACTACTTGATTTCCCTGTGATTTTTGCCTCAGCCAAAGCTGGATACGCTATCGACAACCCGGACGACCCAATTGAAGGCGCTTCCATGAAGCCGCTCTTTAAAAAAATTATCGCCCATATCCCGTCGCCGGCCGGTGACTCTCAGACAACGCTCCAGCTTCAGGTGAATACCATTGATTACTCTCCTTATCTGGGCAAGCTAGGCATTGGCAAGGTGGTAAACGGCTCCATTAATATCAATCAGAATATTGCTGTGGCAAAACGGGACGGCAGTCTGACACCGGCTCGCATCACCAAAATATTTCGGTTTGAGCTGGACCGAAAAGTCCCTATTGAGACAGCCGGTCCAGGAGAAATTGTGGCTGTGGCCGGCCTGGACGATATCACCGTGGGTGTTACTTTTACCGATCCGGACGATCCCCGACCTCTGCCGCTTATTGATATTGATCCGCCTACCATTGCGATGCATTTTATTCCCAACAATTCTCCCTTTGCCGGCCTGGAGGGTAAATTTGTCACCTCTCGTCACCTGGAGGAACGCCTGCGCCTGGAGACCCTGACTGATGTCGCTCTCAGCGTTGAATCACTGGGAGCCGGTGCTGGTTTTAAGGTTTCGGGTCGTGGGGAACTGCACCTTTCGATTCTTATCGAAAAGATGCGGCGAGGAGGATACGAGTTTCAGGTAACCCGACCCCAAGTCATCATGAAAGAAAAAGACGGACAACTCCAGGAACCTTACGAGGAATTGACCATTGATGTTGACGAACAGTATCAGGGATCGGTCATTGAAAAGCTTGGCAGACTGAAAGGGCAAATGTTGGAGATGAGCCGCCGCAACGAGATAATCAGGCTGGTTTACAGGGTCCCAACCCGTGGGCTTATCGGGTTTCGCAGCGAATTTCTTTCCGATACCAGGGGTATGGGGGTGATGAACTATGTCTTTGCCGGTTACGGCCTATTTGCCGGAGAAATGTTAAATCGCAGCAGTGGCACGCTTGTGGTCAAGGATGCCTGCACTACTGTGGCTTATGCCCTTTTCAACCTGCAGGATCGGGGACGCCTCTTTATGGGGCCGGGAGTCAAGGTTTACAAAGGCCAGATCATAGGTGAACGTTCCCGGGCCGGCGATCTGGTGGTGAACCCGGCCAAGGGCAAGCAATTGACCAACATGCGAGCATCGGGTACGGATGAAAGTGTCACGCTCACCCCGCCGCATCGCCTGAGTCTTGAAGACTGCATTGCTTTTATCAACGATGATGAACTGGTGGAAGTGACCCCGGCCGCCATTCGGCTGCGCAAACTGGACTGATCTGCAACCCGTGATACAGTTATCAGATGAGGATGGAATTGATGCCAAGTCAATCACCACGGACGCTCTGCGAATATCTTCAGCAAAGAAATCAGGATGTTGTAGAAATTGCTAACAATCTGTGTAGAATATCCCGCCCGATTCACGAGCGGCAGAACCGCCCTGACAGCAATGAGAACGGGATTGTTCATGTCCTGGCAGTTGAAAGTAAATCGACCTCCAGCATAGCGGGAGGTTTTAGGAAATCCCCCAAAAGGGGGCATAAAAACGGTAGCAGAATTTTTGGTCTGACTGTTCTCGCTCAGTATCTGCCACCAAATAACTTCCCCCCTCCATGCTCCTTCCAAATTGATAAATCCGAACCGAGCATGGAGAGTATATTATTTGGTCATGGTTCCTCAGAATCATCAGATCCGCTAAATAAAACAGGAGTGCAGAGTACTGCCCTCTTTCGGAAGAAAGTCAGACAGGCTCATCTGATACGGATTACAGGCTATTTCACACCCACAAAAAAAACACGCCGGATCAGCAGGGCGCTATCATATAATGTATTACAGCTCACTCCGCTCTACGATATATGGCATAGGCAACGTAATTTTATGTGTTTCTGCAAGGGCTTCTGTATATTGTTATATCTTTTTATTTGACTCACAAGATATATTTATTTATATAAGAGTAAGTCTGGAAAGAGTTCCCATAATTTTAA
The DNA here is from genome assembly GCA_030262775.1 of Deltaproteobacteria bacterium. Lineage (GTDB taxonomy): Bacteria > Desulfobacterota > Desulfobacteria > Desulfobacterales > ETH-SRB1 > B13-G4. Next base: position 14,744 of record JAJSZP010000039.1, read on the forward strand.
TTTCGTAGCTTTTTGATACTTTTATCTGCCGGCCGTAGAAGCACAAATCGTTAAACAACCGCCGGATGATACAGAAAATGTGATTCTGCATGGAGCTGAGACTTTCTTGATAGTTGACAATGAGGAAATAGCTATTAATGTTTTCTTCACGTTTCTTTCTTGCGTTTTTTTAGATTTTCAATTATTAAGCTGATTGCTTTTGTAATTAAAATAGACGCAAAATCTGAGACCTTTAAAAAATATTCAATTTTCAAAGGGTGTAACCTCTGTGCCTGGGTGGCGGAATTGGTAGACGCAAGGGACTTAAAATCCCTTGAGACTAGGTTTCTCGTGCGAGTTCGATTCTCGCCCCAGGCACCAACAAAAAACAGCCTTTTGATGGACATATAGTGGTTTCTTATCTTTAACCTAAAGTTGAATGCTACCGAAAAAAAGTTTGCCCCATGCCCTTGTAGAAAACGTGGACAAAATAACTTCTTCAAGTAGGTGCATAGTAAATATTCGGCCAACCCCTTCACCAATCATTTTTTCAGCAAAGTACTAACTCTGTTGAGTTGCTCCCATTTTAAAAATTATGACGCAAGGTATTAGTCAATGTCATAAACTTAACGACATGGTTTATAGTTCATATAGAATGCCCGAGTGTATATCTTATGATTGCCCTTGAATTTGTGACCTGGCCGAATGGGTTCAGTTGCCGACTTCGATCCTGGTTTTCATCATTTTGTAATCTTCCTCAACAGGCCAGCGTTTATGGTACAAATTCATAAAAATATCATGTGGATATGTTTGCAAATCAGTCAGGGAGGTGATAAGCGCCTCAACTTCACCAGACTCCAGCTCAATACGAACGAGTCGTAACCGCAAGGGGCTTGTATCAAGTCCCATCTCAAGGCTTTCATTTTTTGACACAAAAAATGGTTTGAGATTATTGATGATGGCTTCCCTGCACCAATTAGAATTGCTGTAATGAGTTGCTAACTGATTGAATTCACAGATTGTCCAGCCTTATATTGGTAGCCTAAGTTACAAATTTGTTTTATAATACATTGCTTTGTTAAAAAAATATTTTGTGCTATTGTTTCATAAAGATGGGTTAATCATTTTGCCCTTTCTGAAACCAAAAACAAAATATATTACACAACCTATAAAAGGGATAAAAGCAATTATTGCCCACATAACCTTATATGCCGGTTTATCAAAATTCTTTTTAGCTATATCAAATATAGCCAGGCAGGTTATTACGTAAAACACTATGCCAAGACCTACAAAAAATGTTGTGGTATTCAATTTTAGCCTTTCAACCTAAGGGCTTGCTCAATTTAGTTCAATAGTTCAGATGTTTTTAAAATAGTATCTACATAGTAGTTACTATGGTTATAATGATAAATGACCTTATAGGCATCTTTTCTGTCTATCCCAGGATGCCATCCGTAATGACTAAGATATGTTGCTATACTGATTATAGCATCAGCATGATTAAAAAAATCAATACTTCCATCTCCGTCCCCATCCTTTGCAAATGCAAGAATGCTGCTAGGCATGAATTGAGCTATACCCAATGCCCCAGCAAAAGAGCCATAAATGCAGGCAGGATCAATGCCCTCTCTATTTACATATTTAAAAAAGGCTTTAAGTTCAGAGTAAGCCCATTTTGACTTTTTTTTTGACCACTTATTGAATTCTTCCCTTGTAAGACTGCAAGATTTTGAATTTTTGTTCCAGACCATCTCACGAATGTTTAAATCTAACAAAGAAGCCAGCGTTGAAAGAGTGTTTAAAATGGATCTGTTTCCCATGACTTTTCCAAGTCTTGTTTCCACTAAAATTATAGCAGTTATAATTTTTTTGTCCACACCGTATACTCTTTCTGCCCTTGAAAGTTCTGTACTATATTCCCTCATATATTTTTTTGCATTCTTAATAGAGCTTTTGGATGTGAACTGATCGTAATTTAATTTAGCTTCTCTATGCACGAAATATCGGGAAACACCTTTAAAATCAAAATAGACCTCTGGCCTGTTGTATAAATCCTTTATCATGCCTTTATCAAAACCTTCTATTATGAGTCTTTGCTGCAGGAATTCAAAATATACCCTGCTATTATCTGCAATAGCCAGGCTTTGAAAGGATGGCACGGTAATTGATATCAACAAACCTGTAAGCAGAACTATAATTGTGCTGTAGTTAATTTTAATAGACATCATCTTATAATACCCCTGAATTGCTACTTCTGGCTACCAACGTAAGGCGGGGCAGCCTGTAAATGCAATCAGTTAGCAACTCCTTAGATTTTGCTTGATTGTAGAATTGCCATAGAGCCAAAATGGCGAAAAGTGTCCCGTTTTAAGTTGGTAGCCGTTTGAATTCGATTATACCTGAAAAGGGCTTGAAAAATACCCAATTTTTTTAATGAATTCAAAGAGTTAGTGCCAAAAAGTATTTGTATGCTCAATCTGTTGATTTTATTTAAACAACACCAATCCTTGCTACACCCCTATGAAGCCGATATATTTTCAAAAAACTAAAGTATTACATCATTCTTATTCCCTGGAATCTTTATACCATCTAAAAGTAATCTCAAGTCCTTTTTCAAATAAATAATCAGGTTCAAATCCCAGCGCCAATTTTGCCTGTTCTATACTTGCAACTGATTCAAGAATATCTCCAAGTCTTGGTGGTGTGTATTCAGGCTCAATGTTTAAGCCGGAAAAAAGACTTATCATATCCCATAAATTGTTTATACTAACATGTTTGCCGGTGCCTATATTGAATATTTGTCCGGCTGCATCATCTTCTGTCGCGGCAAGCAAATTAGCTTTTACAACATCTTTAACAAAAACAAAGTCTCTGTACTGTTTTCCGTCGCCGTATATTAGAGGAGGTTTTTTTGAAACAGCCTTAGTCATAAAAATTGATATAACACCTGAATAAGGTGATAAAGGGTCCTGTCTTGGACCATATACATTAAAATAACGGAGACAGACTGTTTCAATGCCATACAGGTCATGGTAGATACGCGCATTAAGTTCTCCGGTTAGCTTTTGAACGGCATAAGGACTCATTGGTTTCGGCGGCATGTTTTCATGTTTTGGTAAAAGCGGGTCATCTCCGTAAATAGCACTTGAACTTGCAAGAACAACTCTTTTTGCTTTATTTCGTCTTGCAGACTCAAGCACAAAAAGTGTTCCCATATCGTTTATAAATGCAGAATCAATCGGATTATCTACGGTTTTTGTTACAGATACCATTGCTGCCAGGTGAAAAATTACCTCGCAGCTTTTAGTAGCTTCCATTAAAATTTTTTGATCTTGTATATTGCCTTTATAGAAAGTAATTTTATTTTTTACATGTTCCAGGTTAGAAAGACAGCCGGAAGACAAGTCATCAAGAACCACCACATCGCATCCTTCTGTAACAAGAGTATCGACAAGATGAGACCCTATAAAGCCAGCGCCGCCAGTAACAAGAACTCTGCTCAATCCAAAATTCATAATTCCCCTCTCTTTTTCACCCTTTTACTTGGGTGCATATACTCTTTTCTCACAAACGGATCATATGTTTAACCTGGATAACAGGATAAACAAAATTTAATGGCGAAATATTCATTCAGGTATTAATATCACTGAAAAAAGAAACTCGCAAACAGTATTTAGAAATGACAACCTAAAATTGACCACCTGTGCTAACCCAAATTTGACCACCCTGAGTTTTAGTTAAAATTAGTAATAGATGGAGGCCACCCTGTCTCCATCCGGTTTAATTGGTTATATAAAATTCTGCATGCTCAGCTTTATTGCTGCCGTTCTTCTTCTTGCTATCGAGCTATCTTATTGTTTTTTT
>JAJSZP010000040.1 GCA_030262775.1 Deltaproteobacteria bacterium
TTTCCTTCTTTCAATTTCAAGGGGCAATTCAATGGCCGCGGCAGGCCAAAATAAAGATCAAGAAAACGGCGCCATGCTGGCTGTAAAGGCAAGTCTTGAAAAACTTGCAAATCTGGTTATAGAAATAGGTTCGGATGTCATTCTCGCAAACAAGAACAGCCCTGATCAGGGCGTTCTATCCGGCTCAATTGAAGCAATTAATCACGCTGTAAAAATATGTAAAAAGGAAGGATTAAAAGCAATAAAGCTTCCCGTGGCCGCTGCTTTTCACAGCAGTCTCGTTAAAAATGCCCGCAAACCTTTCAAAAAAACATTAAAAAAGATTACAATATCCCCTTCGGAAATCCCGGTGTTGTCTAATACAACCGGCAAAGCATATCCTTATGATTCTGAACATGTAAAAAAACTGCTTGGCGATCACCTGATATCTCCTGTTGATTTTGTCAGCAATGTTGAGAATCTATTTGAAATGGGAATTCGCACATTTATAGAAATAGGGCCCAAATCAGTTCTTACAGGACTTGTAAAATCAATACTAAACGACCGTAAATTTCAAGCCATTGCTTTAGATTGTTCTTCGGGGAGACAATTCGGATTGGCTGATCTTGCAAGAACTCTTTGCCGTATTGCCTCTATAGGTCAGCAGATTGAACTGAATAAATGGGAAAGGCCTGTTTCAGAATCAAAAAAGCAGATTATGAGCATTCCTATATCAGGTGCAAACTATATAAGCCGGAAAACAGAAAACAAAGAAAGACCTGCTGAAGCCCCGGTTAAACAGGTTGAACAAACAAAAAATAAATTTGATAATACTTTGAATTGCTTGAAACACCCGGAATTCTGCTCAAAATCCAAAATGGGCAATCCTTTACCTTCAAACCCGATATCTGTCAAACAAGATAAGAGCATTACTGATGCTGGAAAAAAATATACTATGGATAATAAAAAATCTAACTTAATTATAAACGCGTTAGAGGTAGTTAAGCAAGGCCTGAAATCAATGCAGACTCTCCAGTTGCAGACTGCTGAAATACATAAAAAGTTTTTGGAAGCCCAAACCGAATCAAGCCGTACTTTGCAGAATATGATGGAAAATACCCAGCGTCTTGCTGAAGCTTCAATGGGTCTTGAGGTATCAACAGAAGTAAGACGACAACCCCCTATTATATCTGAAAAAAATGTTACTATATCCGAATTTGATATAGAAAACAGCGAGTCGCCGGCATCATCGGGTCATCAAAAACATATTGAAGAAGAGATGGTTATAAATTCATTAAAAGAGCACAATATCATTCATAGTAAAACAGAAATCGAATCAGAAGATAAGAGCCGGGAAAATAAAAGCCAGGAAAATAAAAGCAGGGATTCGCAGGATAATATTCATGAAATCGAAAATAACCTGCTGGAGACAGTAAGTCATCTTACCGGATACCCCATGGAAATGCTTGGGCTTGATATGGATATAGAATCCGACCTGGGCATTGACTCAATTAAAAGGGTAGAAATCTTTTCTTCTCTTGAAGAAAAACTTAACCATATACAATCGGTTTCTCCCGAAATAATGGGAAGCCTGAAAACTCTCCGCCAGATCGCTGAATTTCTGGCCGGAACTCCCTTAAATAACGAGTCTCAAGGGTTGAATCAAACAGAAATCGAATCAGAAGATAAGAGCCGGGAAAATAAAAGCCAGGAAAATAAAAGCAGGGATTCGCAGGATAATATTCATGAAATCGAAAATAACCTGCTGGAGACAGTAAGTCATCTTACCGGATACCCCATGGAAATGCTTGGGCTTGATATGGATATAGAATCCGACCTGGGCATTGACTCAATTAAAAGGGTAGAAATCTTTTCTTCTCTTGAAGAAAAACTTAACCATATACAATCGGTTTCTCCCGAAATAATGGGAAGCCTGAAAACTCTCCGCCAGATCGCTGAATTTCTGGCCGGAACTCCTTTAAATAACGAGTCTGCCACTATAATAAATACGCCAATAAATACGATCTCCTCCCCAAAAATTGCTGCCGAGAATGAATTGTCGGAAATAAATATTTCCGACATTACCGACATTGACAGAAGAGTTGTATCAATTGTTGAAAAACCTTATAATCGGGGGGGCAGGATAGACATTCCCCATGGCAGAAAAATTTTTGTTACTGATGATAACAGCGGTCTGTCCAAAGCTATTGCTAACGAATTAAAATCACAAAATATAGATGCCGTGCACATTTCTAAAGAATCGTTAATGAATAAGAAAAATCTTCCTAAAGCAGCCGGGCTTATAATCCTGCCAACAAACAATCTTTCTGCTGAAGAACAAAAAAATGGCAAAATATTAAAAGATGCTTTTATCCTTACAAATTATCTGGCTTTCGACCTTATTGATTCTGCCGCAAAAGGTGGAGCAATATTTGCGACAATAACCCGCCTGGACGGCGCTTTTGGTTTTAAAGGAAAAAACATTGCCAACGCTGTTACAGGAGGACTTGCCGCACTTGCCAAAACTGCTTCCATAGAATGGGAAAATGTCTGTTGCCGTGCAATAGATATTGTTCCGGACTGGGAAGATAATAAAGACATTGCAAAGGCTGTTGTTGCTGAACTTGTGAACCCGGACCCTTCAGTACCGGTTGAAATCGGTCTTGATAAAAACTTGTCGCCTGGATCACGCTTTACATTAAAACTCGAATTGTCACCTTATCAACCAGCACAAAAAATCCAGCTCGACCTCAACAATGGAGACGTTGTTGTTGTTACAGGTGGAGCAAGAGGGATAACTGCTTCTGCTGTTCAAGCTCTTGCAAAACATACTGATGCAACACTGATTCTTCTGGGAAGATCACCCGACCCATCTTCTTCACCCGACCCAAAGTGGCTTGAAACCTTAGATGAAGAGGCAATTATAAAAAAAGCTATTTTAGAAAATGAACTCGGCAATCAAAATGCCTCACCAGTCATGTTGGAAAAAGCCTATAAGAAACACATGGCAAATCGTGAAATTTCAGGAAACCTGCAAAAACTCAGACAAAATGGGACATCTGCATTCTACTTTTCGGCTGATATTCGCAAGCCTGAGCAGCTTAACCGGATTTTAGATGATGTCAGATCTGCTCACGGCCCTATAAAAGGTATTATTCATGGAGCAGGCGTTCTGGACGATCGTTTGATAAAAGATAAAACAATTAATCAATTTGAGCTGGTTTTTGATACCAAAGTAAAAGGTCTTTTTACTCTACTTGAATCAACAAAGAATGATAACTTAAGATATCTTGTGCTTTTTTCATCTATTGCTGCACGAATTGGAAACAAAGGACAGGTCGATTATGCAATGGCTAATGAGGTTTTAAACAAAATAGCCCGGAAAGAATCATTATTGCGCCCGGATTGCAGGGTGATCTCAATAAATTGGGGGCCATGGGATGGAGGTATGGTATCCCCTACACTGAAACGGGAATTTAAAAAGAATAAAATTGAACTGATCCCCATGGATGCCGGCTCAATGTGTATGCTTTATGAAATGATGGGCGACAAAGACCATCCTGCAGAGATAGTTATAGGTGCAAATATAATTCCTGATAAAGAAAAACTATCCCTTACCTTTAAACGTGAAATAGATGTTAAGCGATACCCTGTTCTTGAATCTCATATCCTGGACGGCAGTCCGGTTGTACCTTTTGCGCTTATTGCTGAATGGCTCGGGCATGGTGCTCTTCATGACAACCCCGGACTTTTTTTACATGGCCTTGACGACATCAGAATTTTAAATGGAATCAAGCTTGAACATAATAAAAAACTGATTCGCCTCATGACAGGTAAGCCAAGAAAAAAAGGTTCTATTTTTGAAGTCGATGTTGAAATCAGGGATGGAATAAAAAGCGGCATTGAGGTAATTCATACAAGGGCAAAAGCTATTTTAACAGATAAATTTTCGCAGCCGCCCATTCTTGATATATCCGCTTATATGAGTTCTAATGCTTATTTCAGAAGTATGGATGAAGTTTATGACAAAATACTCTTTCATGGTGTTGCGCTCAGAGGCATAAAAGAAATAATCAGTTATTCTTCAAAAGGCATGCTGGCACGTATTTCTTCAGCACCTTCGCCTGTTAAATGGATGCAAGAACCCTTAAGGAGTAAATGGATAGGAGATCCTCTTGTTCTGGATTCCGCATTTCAGATGGCAATTATATGGTGTTTTGAAGAGATGGGGGTTGTTTCACTTCCAACCTACAGCGCTTTTTACAGACAGTATAGAAATAAATTCCCCTCAGAGGGAGTTACGGCATTACTCGAAGTAAGGGAAGTTACCAAACGCAAATTTAAAGGAGACTTTATATTCCTTGATAAGAATAACGTGGTTGTTGCTCAGTTAACAGGCTATGAAGCTGCAATGGATGAGTCGCTCTTTAAGGCTTTTAAAGCCAAAGATGCTGTAAACGCTTAATTCTTTGTCGGGGATCGTGGTATTAGGAATAGGTTCCTGCCTCCTGCCCTCTTTTTACACGTAACAGCCCAGGGCTGTTGTGCATGTACATAAGGGGTGAAGAATATCCCGCATCTATAAAATATTTTTCAAGAATATCAAAAAGAACCGGACGATCCGGCCAGGTGAACATCTTTTTACGCTTATTAAATTCATCCCATTTATCCAGGGCCAATGGTTTTTCTATAAACACCTTTTTCTTTGCAGGCTCACAAAGAAACATTTCGCAGACAATCGGCTTAACCCGCCACAGACAACCATTCTCCCCAAGATAAATGCATTTATAACCATTATTCGGTCTTTGAAGAACTTTCAACAGTACTTCAATCTCATTTTTTTGAGAAACCAGGACATTTATAACTACATCAGCAAAAAAAGTAATGATGCCTTCACGTGAACAACAGGCGCTGATACTTTTTTGATAGCAGTTTTGAGTGCATATCTCACCGAAATATCCGGACAAAAAAATATCTATATCTTTTCGAAACAAAAGATAATCAGCGGCTAAAAATTCAAGCTCACGTTTTTCATCAGGAAAAACACTTGCAAGATATTGATGCACCATAGACAGGGCATCTGTCTGTTCTTTCTGATACGAACTCATTTTTAAAACGACTTGTTTCCACAACAACTGCCTGGCCCAGCACAGCCGGCTTCGCTTGGAGTAGAGCCGCAGCAAGAAGTATCGCCAGGCCCAGGCACACTGTGATGTGAAGCCCCTGAAAACGATGAATGGGCTGTAAGTAATTTTTTCAGATTAGAACTTCCGCATGAGTGGCACTTCGGTTGATCCTCTGAACCGGTGATAAGGAGTTCACTGGATTTCCCGCAGTCCAGACAAAAAAAATCAAATAACGGCATAATTTTTCTCCATATAAAAATATAGTAAAAACATAAGGCTACAAGTTAGTAACAGTTGGGTGTGGAGCACTTAGGCTGTACCTGTGAATTACTTAAATGCTACAACCTCATCTTAAAATTTAGCCACTTATTCTCAAATAAAGAGTAACAACTGTGTTTATCCACTTTTGCGGTTTAGCAACAATAAGAAAATATATGAAGTCTCATGAGATAAGTCGTTTAATGCGCTCAATAATATTTGTATTGGTTTATTATTTCGGATAGCCAGAGAAGATTACACCTAAGCCACCTTATAGGGGGTTAATGCAATTCCATGTCATTTGAGCATGGATATTGAATTTCTTTGCTCGGAGAAAGGCTAAAAAAATACTGGAGAATAGGCGTTCATCGGCTGATTGCAGTAAAAATTATTTACTGGAAAGCTTCAGCGACAACATAGTCCAAAACCTTTCAGTTTATACATAGCCTGTTAAAGCAATAAATATGCCGAACAGTATTGGTTAAAAATAGTCATCCCATAATTCTTCATCCCATAAATTGTCATACATATCATCCCAACTTATAACGTCATCAAAAATATTTTTTAAACCAAATCTGTTAGATATAGATTCAGAATCAGATTCAGATTCAAATCCATTTCCGTCGAAGTATAATTTTTCAAGATCAGGCATAGCCACCTCAGTTTTAGAGGAAAAGTATGATATCGTGGAGCTAACCAGCTGCAGGTTAATTGTCAAGACCTTATGGAAAGCTCAAAAAATGTTTGCTGCGATGATGGCTAAAACGGCCAGTAACAGCCATCTGAGTTAAGCGCCTTGTTATAACTTTTCACTTAAATATGCATTTCCTAGCTCCGGATTCAAATAGAGCCTTTTTTATTATATTTTCTTTTTCATCATGCAGCAGACCATCTAACGTGCTAATATTATATACCATTATTATCGGTTTAATTAAGGTGAAAGAATCTACGACCTTGCTGATACCATGTCTAAAAAATGCGATTAAGCAATCAAAAGGTTTTAGATCTGTTTTAGAAAGTGTACCGGAAAAATCAAAAATATCTACTTTTAAATGAGGCTCATTAGGTGTTAAGCCTTCTCCCCACGCTAACACCTTGGGCTTCTTGGGGTTATCGCTAATATATAAAATCGGCATAGCTTGTACAGATTTAGCTTCTCTATAAAAAGAAACCAGATTAGGATCAAGTTGTATTTCTATATTTTTCGAGAATTTTCCTATAAAATTTTCAATTTTCTCTTCAAGGAAATTCATGTGATTCCCAGCTTTATAACATGTGACTATGGTGCATTTCATTTGACTTCATATCATTTTATAACACTATTTTAAGATAGTTATCATAGATTCTTAGTATAAAGTCATGTGAAAAGGGCTATAAGTGAGCAACAAAAAGATACTATAATGGAAGTTTAATTTACGTTACATTAATGCTTATCTGTTTAGGCGTTTTCCCCTCAGGCTTTGGCACTTATATTTCAAGAACCCCGTTTTTGAAATTTGCCTAATCGCTGCAGGATCTATGGCTTCCGGCAAGATAAATGACCTCTGGAATTTGCCTAAACTCCGTTCTTTTCAGTAGTAATTTTCTTCCTTGATTTCTATCAAAAGAGCACTCCCCTTTAATTGTCAGCACATTGTCTTTAGCATCTACGAATACATCATTTTTTTATACCAGGAAGTTCTGGCTTTTATGACGATGGCATTTTTGGTATCAAAAATATCTACTGCTGGCCTCCAGACATGACATGCCGACTTTGTCTTCAAAGCCCTTTGAAAGCGGCAAAGGCTTCATTAAAACGGTCTTGCAGATTCGCTACGTTTCTCAGAGAATCCCATCTTACAATAGTCATAATAGCACACCCTCTTAAACCCAGGATATTAAATTTTATTCTTTTTTTCTTGAACCATTTAAAATCAAGTGTCAAGATAAAAATAAAGGTAAATTTACAATATTATAAATGAGCAGTGATTTTGATTTACGAGCTATACAACATCTTGTAGTTGGTCATATAAAAAACATTATTAGTAAGAGCCCCTTGCAGAAACACATGAAATCACGTTGCCTGAGCTGTATATTGTGCAGTGGTATAAACTGTAGCATATTATGCGGTAGTGCTCAGCTGATCGGCGTTATTTCTATAAGAGACTCGCAAGAATACTTTAGAAGATATCTGCAATATTTTTTTGAGTGCAATGTCATAAAATACGGGAATTATCTATCAACCTGAATGGTTCTTGGAGTTGGCAGGGTATAAAGATGATTGTTCAAAGCATAGCAGGATTGGTGGTTTTTGTAGGTTTAGCCTGGGCTATGAGCGAAAACCGCAAAAAAGTTTCTATCAAAACAGTGTTCATAGGTTTGGTACTGCAGCTTACAATTGGAATAGCGCTTTTAAAACTGCCCTTTTTCAGGGATTTTTTTCTTTTTTTAAATCGTATTGTTTTGTCTCTGGAAGAATCTACAACAGCCGGCACATCTTTTGTTTTCGGCTACCTTGGGGGAGGAGCGCTTCCTTTTGATGAAAAATTTCCGGGTTCGAGCTTTATTCTGGCGTTCAGGGCGCTTCCTCTTATTCTGCTAATCAGCGCTTTGTCTTCACTTTTGTTTTATTGGAGGATTTTGCCGCTTATTGTAAAAGGCTTTTCTAAATTTTTGCAAAAAACAATGGGTCTGGGTGGGGCAGAGGGATTGGGAGTTTCTGCAAACATATTTGTGGGAATGATTGAGTCTCCTCTTTTTATCCGTCCTTATCTGAATAATATAACAAGAAGCGAGCTTTTTACTTTAATGACATGCGGCATGGCTACAATAGCAGGTACGGTTATGGTACTTTACGCCAGCATACTTAGGAACATTATTCCCGATGTTATGGGCCATATTCTAACCGCATCAATAATAAGTGTGCCGGCTGCAGTTACTGTATCTAAAATCATGATACCGGAAACAGGCAAACTGACTTCAGGTGAATTGACCTCTTCAGAAAAATCAGTAAGCTCTATGGATGCAATTACCAAAGGAACTATTCAGGGGATACAGCTTTTTATCAATATTATTGCGATGCTTATAGTTCTTGTGGCTCTGGTACATCTTGTTAATTTGCTGCTTGGTCTTTTGCCGCAAATTTCCGGCAGAAAAGTTACCCTTCAACTGATTTTGGGCTGCTTGATGTCTCCTGCAGCCTGGCTTATGGGTATTCCATGGGATGAGACGCTTACCGCAGGATCGCTTATGGGCACTAAAACCATTCTAAACGAATTTATTGCTTATATTGACATGAGCCGCCTGGCAGAAGATGCATTAAGCCCTAAAAGCCTGATGATTATGACATATGCAATGTGCGGTTTTGCAAATCCCGGAAGTCTTGGAATTATGATTGGAGGGATGGGCACTATGGTTCCACAGAGACGGAATGAAATAGTTTCACTGGGGTTTCGTTCAATAATTGCAGGCACTCTTGCCACCTGTATGACGGGCGCAGTTGTCGGGATTCTTGAGGTATAATCTAAAACTCCAATGGCTACCAACGTAAGGCAGAACAGCCTGAAAATTCAATCAGTCAGCAACCACTTAAATTTTGAGTAATTGTGGGATTGTCATAGAGCCAAAATGGCGGCAAGCGTTTCGCTTTAAGTTAGTAGCCCCAAAAAGTATATCAAACGCTAACAAAGCAACCAAGAGTTGAAGCTTTAATTTTCTTATCATATTGATATGCATTATAATTTAGAGGTTACTATCATGAATAGCACAAGAAAGGTCGTTGGTATCGTCGGAAGTTACAGAAAAAACGGCATCACCGATTCGGTTGTCACCGAAATTTTGTCGACGGTAGCAAGCCAGGAGTGCAAAACTGAAAAAATTTACCTTCTTGATAAGAATATCGCATTCTGCACCAATTGCCGCGCTTGTTTGCAAGTACAGGGTGCAAAACGAGGAAAATGCATTCTGGAGGACGATATGGAAGAGATTCTTCAGAAAATAGAAAGCGCTTACTGCATAGTGCTTGGTGCGCCAGTGAATTTTGGAAACATTAATGCGCTTACTCGAAAATTTCTAGAAAGGTGTGTTGGTTACGCTTACTGGCCGTGGGGGAAAGGCCGACCTGTGATTAGAAACAAAAAAGCCGCAAAAAAAGCTATTCTTGTATCCGCAAGCGCCGCGCCCGCATGGGCGGGCAGAACTTTTTCAGGCGGACTGGGGGGCCTAAAAAAATTGGCCCAAATTTTGGGAGCAAAGCCTGTCGGAGTCTTGTGGGTTGGCTTAGTGAACAAAAAAGACATGCAGCTATCTGACAAGACTGTACAAAAGGCGAGAGCCCTGGGGCGAAAATTGGCAACTTTTCGCTGCTCCAGTGCCACAAAAAGAACAATCAATTAGAGCTATAGATGACTCTGTTGATTTACTCCCATTTTAAAAATCATGACGCAAGGTATTATAGCTAATTCGATTTACGTGTACTGCATATTGTGCCGATTTTTTTGAGAAGATACTAACTCACAAGCTCAAATTGTTCATAAAACATCTTTTGACATAAAAACAACTAGTTAATTATATATGAGCTACAGGATTAACATGCCCTTTTAATTGTACATATTATTCCCCTCTCCTATCGTGGGAGAAGGTCAGGGTAAGGGGGAATATCAAAGAGCTGTAAGCTTACGGTCTGATTCTCGGAATTTGCTGGTTTCTCTAACTATTTAAAGATTAAACACCTATACCCCGTGAACGGTTACGAAATTATTTATCTGAAAATCCATAAATCCATTTTGGATTTCTACTCGAAAGTAAAGCGTTGGTTAAAAAAATTATGCAAACCCTAATACGCGAACAGACAGGAACGATCAAAGAATCAATCCGCGGAATTGTGGATCGAGTCACTTATCACAATCCTGACAGTGGATGGTCTGTCCTTCGCGTTTTACCATTTAATAATCCCCACCAGCAGGAAACGGTTACAGTCCATCAAACAAAAGTGTTTGCCGGAGCGACTATGGAGTTTTACGGAGCGTGGACAATTCATCCTAAATTCGGCCGTCAATTCAACGCCACGGAAGCAATTGAGAAAAAGCCTGCAACGACTGCTGCATTGGAGAAATATTTAGGATCCGGCCTTATTAAGGGCGTAGGCTCAAAAACTGCAAAAAAAATCGTTGATCATTTTCGGGAAAAAACACTTGAAATATTTGAAGGTAAAATCGAAAGGCTTACTGAGGTCCCTGGAATCGCTCAAAAAAAACTGGAAATGATCTCTGATGCCTGGTCAGAACATCGAGCTATCAGAGAAGTGATGATGTTTCTGCAATCCCACGGAATAAGCACCCTTTTTGCTGTCCGTATTTATAAGGAATATGGCGATCATGCCATACCCTATGTAACCGAAGATCCATACCGATTAGCTAATGATTTTTACGGCATAGGATTTTTTTCAGCCGACAGGGTAGCGCTGAGTATTGGTCTTGATAGTGATAGCCCTGAAAGAATCGTGGCTGGCATAAAACATGTTCTGGCTGCAAGCAGGGACTTCGGCCACTGCTACCTGACAGAATCACAAATCCAGGCACAAGTTAACGAATTATTAGGACTGGATATTGGTGATCGTTTACCTGATTTCCTCAAAAAAATGGAGCGGGACGGGGTTGTTATGGTTCGCAAACTCGTTACTATAGCAGGTTCAATTGAGCTATGCTACTATTCCAAGTCCCTCTATTTTGATGAGCTGTATGTCGCGAAAAAAATCTCCGGCATAAGTAATCCGCCAAACGTAGATAAAAAGCGGACTGAGCGCTGGATTAATCGTTACTGTCAGACCAAAAATATTTCCTTGAGCGATGAACAGGCTGCTGCCGTTAGAGGGATTGTTTGTGAAAAATTCTCCATTTTGACTGGCGGTCCTGGCTGCGGCAAAACAACAGCAACACTGGTGCTTGTTAAATTACTTGAAGCAATGAAGCTGAAATCTTTACTTGCTGCTCCTACTGGCCGTGCTGCTCAACGCATGATGGATGTGATTGGAAAAGAGTCCAAAACAATTCATCGCCTGTTGGAGTGGCAGATTGGCGGATTCAACAAAAACGAAGAAAATTCTCTTGACGTTGACTTCCTGATTGTCGACGAATGTTCCATGCTGGATATTAATCTAACCGCGTCATTGCTCAAGGCTGTTCCAGATCACAGTCAGATCCTTTTCATTGGCGATGCAGATCAACTGCCGTCAGTCGGTGCAGGTAATGTGCTTCGGGATATGATCTCATCCGGCACGGTTACTTGTTTCAGATTGACAAAAATATTTCGACAGGCACAAAAATCTCTCATAATCAGGTACGCGCATCAGATCAACAACGGAGAAATACCCTATATTAACTCACCTTTTAAAAAACCTGAACTATGGAAGCAAGGAAAAGATTGTCTGTTCCTTGACTCAGACGAAGCTACTAAGGAGCAGCTCAGTTTCATTGCCAAAGTTAAGAAATACTATAAAGTAAAACCATCTGAACTTGACAACAAATCCGACTCAGATTCAAACCCTTACGAATTCAGAATAAATGAGCCGCTAATCCCTTATGAAACAGAATTAACAATCCCCAAAAAATTTCAACACGTTAACATTGAAAAGGTATGCAAATCAGAAACCAAAGTCGATGAATTGTTATCGGTTTTAAAAAAAGTTCATCCATGGTCGTCGTTGCATTATGGCCTTTCAGCTTCTGATGTAGTCAGAAAACTATATTTAGAATGGATACCGAAATATTTTGGAAATAAAATTGAAATCCAGATTATTACACCTATGACAAGGGGAAGTTTGGGTACTGTTAGTTTAAATAATATGATTCAGGAATCTGCCAATCCGCAACAAAAAGGAAAAAGTCAATTACAGGTTGGCGAAAGAATATTCAGGATCGGTGATCGGGTTATTCATAGAAGAAACAATTATGATCTTGGAGTGTTTAACGGCGATATTGGCATCATTCGTGAAATCAATAATAAGGAACTGACATGTATGGTTTCACTTTTCCCAGATAAACGAGAGATTCAGTATAAACGCGATGATATTCAGGAATTGAGCCTGGCCTATGCCATTACAATACATAAATCGCAGGGAAGTGAGTTTGAGGCGGTTATTATTCCGATTCTTACACAACATTTTAAAATGCTATTTCGGAATCTTATTTATACGGGCATGACAAGAGCGAAAAAACTTGCTGTTTTGGTTGGAATTCGTAAAGCGCTGGCTATGTCGGTAAAGAATCAAGACACCAGTCAACGACAGACAGCCCTGCAAAACCTTCTACGATCCTAAGGAACGGTTACGTCTTTGGTTATACCGTCCTGGTCTTTGAGTGCGATGCACCAGGTAAGTCGTTCGACAATTTTTTCAAAAAAAGTTGCGGCAGCTCCCCCGGTTTGACCGTGAGCAGCTCGTTTATATCAAATATCCAGAGCCAGCAAAACTTTCTTGACCCATATGATTAGCCCATGTTAAGAATTAATGTGGGTTTAAAATTTATCTAAAAAATACTATTATTAGGGAGTAACAATGAAACTTGTAGATATCGCATCAATTGAGGTATGGCATCGCCTCGCGAAGGAAATTTATGATAAATTCGAATTTAACGGAAGCATTGTAGATAGGGATGGAGTTGTGGTTCATCCGCCGGCAGGATGGGCCAATAAGGTTTGTCAGGCTATAAAGGGAAGTGACGATAGCCGGGTGGTGTGTTCCTCCGCACAGCTATCCATGGCCGAAACAGCGCGCTCCACGCAAAAAACGGTGATTAAAAAGTGCGATGTCGGCTTTACAAAATTTGTAATACCTGTATTTGTCAATGAAGAGTTTCTGGGCACTGCGGGCGGATGCGGTATTTTTATTGAGGGTGGAGAACTGGACGATTTTTATATTTCAAAGCTACTCCATATAGAAGATGAACAAGTAAAAAAACTCATGGAAACTGTAAAAACAAGCTCTACAGAAAAACTGGAAGCAGCAGTCGAATTTGTACAAAATCGGATAAAAGAACTTATACCTTCTTCAGTTGCGTAAGTTGACTGATCATGCCTCAGAAAAGATTAAAAACTCTGGCTTTTTGTGATCCTCTAAAAAGCCTCTGTCACGTTATACCTCGAAGGGCCATAACTTGCGATTTATGACCTCTCGAGGTATAGGCACTATACTTAACATGGGAAAAAATGGGGTTATTGGAAAGGGAAAATAGTTATGGCGACATTTGCGCCGAGCACTATTGCATTTACTATATTGATATTGACAGGGAAAAGTTGTCAAAAACATCTTGAGGTAAGACTATGTCGGACGATTTAATCTCCGCCATGACCCAGGAGGTCAAAGAGGAAGTTATTAACAATTATTTATATGAACGACGGTTGATCGAAGAACAGATCACCTATGTTAAGGAGCTGGCTGATCATGCTGCTCAGCTTCAGGAAATGCTCTTCAAACGCTTTGCACGGATGTACGATCTGCTTTTGAAGCCTGAATTCATCAATGAGTTTGTGTTTTTACTTGGATTGAAAGAAATTCCTTTTAATGACCGGATAGCTGATGATCTCGAATATCACAAAGATGTATTGTTTATTAAAGTTCGCGGCCTGACCGATCGTTCAAAATTTAAAAAACTCTTACTGGAAGCATACATAAGGCTGTGCAACTGGAATAATAAATACCTTGAAGCATACAGGAATCTTATAGAGGAATGTAAAGCGGTAAATCACAACCTGAAAAAGTTTGAGGACAATCATGACCTTCTTACTATCCTCAACTTTCTGAAAGGCATGGATCATGAAGCAATTACAAAAAAACATTTTATGGGCGATAATTTCGCACCCGAAGAAATAGCTTCTATTGAACAAACCATGCGTTTCAAGCCTGTCAGCATAAAACAATTCAACCTCATACCCGCTCCAAGTCTTCCCGAACTAACTGATGTTCGGAACCAGATCGCTTCTCTGGCTAATTCCGTTTATGACCAGTGCAGCAATAATATAAAAACTCTTATCAGATAAGTATCACGGCTCTCTGCTTGACATACCTTCAACTATTGTTGACAATATATTAAATTTACAATCTATATTTCAAATATTACTCAACGTTGCACCCTTAATTACATATTGCATCTTAAAACAACGCAGATGAGCTTGCCTGATAGAATAAATAAACACAACTTCTCAAAAATATCCTTTGCAATAAAGGACAAGCTTGGGGTTGCCATAACCATCAGGGCATATCAGGCCGAGGATTACCAGCGTCTTATAGATATGTATGATAAATTTGAGCCCAAAGGAACAGCAATGGGACTTCCTCATTTTGATCAAAAATTAAGGCATAACTGGATAGACTGTATAGTAAAGTCATTTTTCAATACAATAGCTATTTATCAAAATAAGATTATAGGCCATAGTGCAATTGATATATTTCGCAATAAATCTTCTCCGGAGTATATGATTTTTCTTGATCAGGATTTCAGAAATCGGGGAATCGGAACCAGTCAAACAATGATTATTAAAAAAATATGTAAGGAGTTCGGTTGTAAACAAATCTGGGTCGCTGTAACATGTCACAGTATGCTGGGCATCAAGGTATTTAAAAAATCGGGATTCAAATTTACTGGAACAATTGGGCCGGAACGTGAAATGGTACTTGAACTAAAGCCAAAATCAAAACGATAAAATGAAATCAGCCTTCATACACAGCGATGAATTTTCAAAATTTAAGGCAAGTAATGAATATCCATGGCTTACAGAAAGATCAGATGTTACATACAGCAAATGCAAGGAACTTAACCTGTTTGACCATGACGGGATAGAGGTTATTAAGCCGAAACCAGCTTCAATAAAAGATCTGTATTTATATCATACAAAGGAATATATTAATCTTCTGAAGAAAGCCGACAAAGGTATTTTTGATGAATCAATGCTCAGATACGGTCTTGGTACCCTTGAATGCCCGGTTGTAAAGGGTGTTTTCAAATATCACAATCTGGCTGCAGGCGCCACCATTACCGGAGCAAACTTGCTTGTTCAAAATAAAAAAGACATTGTATTCAGTCCAACAGGGGGTTTTCACCACGCAGGGCCTGATTTTGCTTCCGGATTTTGTTATATAAATGATATTAACATAGCCATTGATAAACTCTTAAAAACAGGCAAACGCATACTCTATATTGATATCGACGCTCACCATGCTGATATGGTACAGGAAACTTTTTACAGTAATCCTGATGTGATGAAAATATCCTTTCACGAAAGCGGCAAAACTCTTTTCCCGTGGAAAACAGGGTTTGAAAACGAAATTGGCAAGGGAAAAGGAAAAGGTTATAATATTAATTTTCCTCTACCTGAAAATACAGGAGATGAAGAATTCCTTTGGGCTTTTGAAAGGGTATTCCCACCTGTTGCGCGTGCATTTAAAGCAGATATTACATTTGCCATTTTAGGCGTTGATATTATTTTTTCAGATCCTTTGACCCATATTCAACTAACCAATAATGCCTTTATTAAAGCTGTGAAAATAATTAAACAGGCATCTGCAAAATTGCTTGCGCTTGGTAGCGGCGGATATTTGCTTGACAATATAGAGCGCTCATGGACCTTAGCCTGGGCTGCTATGAATGATTTAGAACCAAAAGAAGAAGATACCGCAACTTTTGGAGGAATGTTCTGGGGAGACGGTCTCTCTTCTCTACTGGACCGGCCCTTATTTCTACCGAACAATATAAGAAAAAAGACAAAAAAAGATGTTAAGAGAGTTTATCAGTATATTGCATCCAATATATTTCCCATAATAGGAATTAAGTGATAAATAATCGGAGGTGAAGATGAAAGGCGGCAAAAAGTACTTTCCATCCAGAGAGTTCCAAAAAAAGGCGGCAATTAAAAGTTTCAGGCAATATAAAGAAATTTACAAACACTCAATTAACGATCCGCAGGATTTCTGGGCGGAAAGAGCCAAGGATCTGCACTGGTTCAAAAAATGGGAAAACGTGCTTGAGTATGATTTTACTGAAGCATACGTGAAGTGGTTCGAAGGTGGAAAAATTAATGTATCCTATAACTGCCTTGATCGACATCTCTATTCATGGAGAAAAAACAAGGCTGCCTTGATTTGGATAGGTGAGAATTCGGATGAAAATAAAATTTATACCTATCAGATGCTTCATTCAGAGGTTTCCAGATTTGCAAATGTATTAAGAAAAAATGGGATCAAAAAGGGAGACAGAGTTACTATTTATCTTCCAATGATTCCTGAACTTGCAATTGCAATGTTAGCCTGTGCCCGTATAGGAGCTATTCACAGTGTTGTCTTCGGAGGTTTCAGCGCTGAATCTTTGATGAACAGAATAAAAGATTGCGGTGCCTCAATGCTGATCACGGCAGACGGCGGATTCCGCGGTGGAAAAACCATACCCATAAAACAAAACGCTGACAAAGCCCTTAAAAATTGTCCCAAGGTTAAAAAGTGTATTATAGTACGCCGAACCAATACAGAAATAACGTTTAAAAAGAAACGTGATTCATGGTGGCACGAAGAAATAAACGCTCCGGATATAAAAAACTCCTGTAAACCGGCTGTTATGGACGCCATTGATCCGCTTTTTATTCTTTATACCAGCGGCTCAACAGGTAAACCAAAGGGAGTGCTGCACTCGACTGGAGGATATCTTCTCTACGCCAATCAAACTTTTAAATGGGTATTTGATGCGAAAGATGAAGACACCTTCTGGTGTACAGCAGATATAGGATGGATTACCGGACACAGCTATATTGTTTACGGCCCTCTTTCAGCCGGCGCTACATCAATAATGTTCGAGGGGGTTCCCACCTATCCCGATCCAGGCAAGTACTGGGAAATTATAGAAAAATTTAAGGTTTCTGTTTTTTACACTGCCCCAACAGTTATCCGTTTGTTGACCAAATATGGTGAAAAATGGCCCAAACGTTATGATATCAGCAGCTTAAGGCTACTTGGAAGTGTTGGCGAAGTCATTAACCCTGAAGCCTGGCACTGGTATCATAAAAACATAGGTCAAGGCAAATGCCCAGTTGTTGATACATGGTGGCAGACTGAGACCGGTGGAATACTAATAGCCCCTATACCTGGGGCGATACCCAGCAAACCAGCATCGGCCGGAGTTCCTTTCCCCGGAATAACCCCCCTAATCATTAAAGATAGCGGCAAAAAAGCTCGTCTTAACGAGGGCGGCTATCTGGTCATAACTAAACCCTGGCCTGGCATGATGCAGGGCGTTTATGGTGAACCACAGCGATTCAAAAACACATATTTCAGCCAATTCCCGGGCATGTACTTCACCGGCGATGGAGCAAAAAAAGACAAGAACGG
>JAJSZP010000041.1 GCA_030262775.1 Deltaproteobacteria bacterium
TCCTTTTTGAATTGCGGGAACAACTCAATTAGGAAATACATCTGGGCAGATCTCTACGCAAAACTATTTTTACCCCCGCCCATAGGGCGCGGTTATCCAAATTCTAATATACTGTTGACGATTACAGGATCTTTTAGAAACCCGAAGTTTTGTTCTATGCCGTACTGATCTTTGTAAGCTTTTAAGATTGATTTAGAATCGTAGCTGCCTTCACCTTTTTGGGGAACATTGGTAATCATAACAAAGCAACCGGCTTCCTCTCTTAATCTTGAAACCGCCTGATCATCTTTTGATACTGTTACAGAAAGGCCATACAACATTGGAATGTAAGAAATAAGCAGACAGTAACGGAATTAATTACTGGGATGAAAGAATCTTTTGAGTTTCACAACTTTAAACGACCACATCAGTCGTTTTCAGGAAAAACACCTGCTGAAGTGTATTGGGGAGAGGAAGTTGCCCAAATGGCAGCATGAATAATTCGGTTAGGAAAAAATTGTCCTTGACCTTGGGTCCACTTCACTTTAATCAGGAGTCGATTATTATTCATACCCTTTAGGATGACTTTTATGCCATTTCCAGGCGGTTTCGATAATTGTATGAAGATCAGGAAAATGTGGTCTCCATCCAAGCTCTTCAACAGCTTTTTGTGATGAACCTATGAGCACAGCAGGATCGCCAACCCTTTTATCAACAATTCTATATGGAACGCACTTGCCTGTGATATTGCGCGCCATATCAATTACCTCTTTAACTGAATATCCCGCACCATTTCCTAAATTATATATGCCCCTGGACTGACCGTCTAAAAGCCTTTCCAGAGCAATAAGATGTGCCTGAGCCAGGTCATCTATATGGATATAATCCCTTATACATGTTCCATCTTTTGTCGGATAATCATCCCCAAAAATTTTTATCTCTTTTATTAGGCCCATTGCTGTTTGAAAAACAAGGGGAATAAGATGTGTTTCAGGCATGTGGTCCTCTCCAAGTTCACCATCAGGATCCGCACCAGCAGCATTAAAATAGCGAAGAGAAATATACTTTATACCATAAGCATTAAAAAAATCATTGAGGATTTGCTCCATCATGAGTTTACTTCTGCCATAGGGGCTTATTGGATTTTGAGGATGCTTTTCAGTAATAGGAATTTCTAAAGGTTCTCCGTAAGTAGCGCAGGATGAAGAAAAAATAAAATTGGAAATGTTTTTCTTAACCATAACCTCAAGTAGACTTATAGGTGCAGCAACATTATTGCGATAGTATTTCCCAGGTTCTGTAATAGATTCTCCTACATAGCAAAAAGCTGCAAAATGCATTACACCCTTAATTTCATATTTGGAGAAAATTTTTTCGAGCAAATATTTATCCGCCATGGAACCTTCGATAAAAGGACCCCATTTAACTGCTTCTCGATGGCCACAAATAAGGTTGTCAAGAACAACAGGCTGATATCCATTTGTTGCCAAATGCTTGCACATATGAGAACCAATATAGCCTGCTCCACCGATCACTAATATATTTTTCATTAATATCTTTCAATTCCTTGATATGTTTTTTCCTGTCCATTCTGTGCCTCCTTTTTATTGGAAACACACCTTAACACACTGTCTTATTTTCGGGGTCCACTATAATACTTTCAACATTAATGGTATGGCAACAAAAGTGCCCAGAGTGCTGCCGATATTTGTAAATATTATCACTATAAGAATACGGGTTACTTTGTTTCTCCAGAAACCCTTTACAGAAAGTATATCTTCCGGAAGGCTTTCAAAGTCCTTAACTTTTGGTTTCCTTGAAACAGCTTCCACAATCCCGGAAACCCAGCCCGCGGCAATCATTGGATTTAAAGAAGTTAAAGGCGCTGCCAGAATGGAAGACAGCACTGTAAGAGGATGGGCCAGAGCAATTATGGCCCCTAGTCCAGCCAGAACCCCGTTTGCAAAAATCCACCACGTTATCATGTGAGTTCCTGTATCATATCCTCCCCAGAAAAAGCCGAAGACAAAAAGCAACAATATGCCAAAAGGAATGACCCATTTAAAAAGACCGTAGGCCAGACTTTTGGGCGGAATTTTCTCAAGGCCATTTATATCTATGTCGGCATTCCAGTACTTTTTTATGCCCGACACATGTCCCGCGCCGACAACAGCTACTATCTTTTTTCCTGGAGCCGTCCTTATCTTATATGCAAGATATTGGTCCCTTTCGTCTATAAGTATATTTCTCAGTACCGGAAGTGATTTTTCAATATCTGCAAGAATAAGCTGAAGGACATCCTGTTGCTTCATTTTTTCAATTTCTTCTTCGCTGATTTCATCAACTCCTCCTATCGACAAGATAAACTGAAAGAGCAGCTTTAGTTTATCCCAGAGACCCATTATGCGCCAGGTCCTTGACAAGGTAATACGAATATCTCTGTCTGCAAGATGTATTTTTGCTCCAATTGCTTTTCCTTTTTCAATAGCCCTTATCATTTCCTCGCCGGCTTTTATATTTAATTTCCTGGCAATTCGTTTTTGAAATGAGGCAAGAAGAAGGTTGGAAAGAAGGAGAAATGCTTTTTTATCCTTAATTACCTTTATTATATCCATTTTTTGCCATTTATTTTTTTGACTGATAGCCTGGTATCTGGATTGGCAAAGCTCAATGCTGACGCAGTCCGGTTTTTCCTTCTTGATAACCGAGCTAACCAATTCCGCGCTTTCCCTGGATATATGGGCTGTTCCTAAAAGTATTATTTCTTTATCTTCAAAATTAAGGCAATGTACCGCTTCGTTGTTGTTAATTTCCATAAAATATCTTCCTTATATCAGACTGTTGCAGGCTGATTTCAGAACCAGTTTTTAGAAATCATACTGGTTTTTGATTTGAACTCCTCTGCCACCCCACCATGATACTCAAATTAATTTTGTATTTTTTCGTTGTTTTAATTTTTCTGCAAGTCTTTTTTTGATATTATGTCGGTCTCCATCCAAATGAGAAGTCTCTCTCAAATAATCGTTTAGCTGCTGTTGTTTCATCAAGTCTCGTTAGACCAAAGTTATGAAACGGTTCAAATTTGCTAATTGGACATATGTTCTTGTTGTGTCATAAAATTTTCAGCAACATATCCATTATTACTTCTGTTGTTTTGCCAGGTGTATTTATCATTACGATAAAACTATAAAGTTCTCCATGATTACTTTTAATATAGCCAACCCTTGTATTTATATCTTTAAGAGTTCCGGTCTTGTAAAACTCTCTTTCTTTTTTCTGCATTAAATTATGATAGGGAATGAATGCTTCGATAGTTTTGTACAAGCTTTTTGCAGAAATTCTGTTTTTTCTTGATATTCCAGATCCCTCAACAATACATAACTCTTTTAAATTAAGCACTTTTTTAGCATAATTTTTTGCCGCGAGAACTCCTTTATCAAGAGTTCCAGGAGAGCCATATAATTTTGCGCCAGCAGCGATAACTAATTGATTGGCCATAAAATTATTTGAGTGTTCTAGAAGTTTTGATATGATTTCCTTTATTGAAAAACCAGATATATACTTAAATAATAGTATGTCATCTTTATTAACTCTTCCAAGCCTTATACCGCCATTAGATTTAATGCCTTGTTTTTCAAGAAAGTATTTAAAGAGATGCCCAAAGTAAAGTGTGTTTTCACTTTTTTTATGGGAAAACACTATTCTTCCCATGGTTAGTTTTGATTTTCTAACTTTTTTTAATGCAAACGGCAGCAGGGGCGTCTGTTCTTCTGCACTGACATATTTGCCGTTTTCAAGGCACTTGAAGTAAACAGTATTGAAGTTGGCGCAAACCGCCCCATTTGGCGCATCATAGGGCTGTGATGATGAGCTGATTCCAGGGATTATACTGGGTTGCTTAAAATATGAATCATCTAAAACAATATCTTTAATCTTTTTATGCTCTGCATCAAGCCTTGAGCCAAGTGCTTGAGATATTTCCTCTATAATTTCAGATGTCAGCAGCGGATCTCCATATCCTTTTATTTTAAGATTTGAATCGTTATCCAGATAGAATTCAGTAGTAAATCTGAAATCCGGACCAAGATAGTGCATTGCCACTAAAGAGGTAAGTATTTTCAGGGTTGAAGCAGGAATGAGTTCTTTGTCGGCATTTTTGGAAACTATAATTTTGCCATGCTGATCGACTACAAAAACAGCATCCTGATCGCCAATAAGATTTACCACGTCACTTAGGTTTTCAGCGCGAAGGTTTTGAATTTGAAATGGCAGCGAAAACCAGAATAGCAGAACACAATATAAATATATTGGTAACGGTTCATGCTTCACGGTTTTTTTAAATGAGTATTTTTCAGAACACACCTTAACCTTACATGAAATATAACCCCGAGTTCTCACAACGGAACCTCTTGCTTCTTGTCAGCCTTTGGCTGATATTTTTTGGTCAACCGTTAACGGTTACATTATTTACTTTCTATTATAAGAGCTGAACCTGAGTTTTCCTGATCGTAATTTTACAAAAAACAACTTATTGATAAATTTGTGTAGGGGCAATGGGTCAAATTAGCCCTTAAAACTGCTTAAAATATAGTTTTAAAAGTACGAAAATCACTTAAAATCTACCCAAAAGTATAGAAAATGCTATTTTTAGCATCTTTCAATAGTCGAATGGGTGCTTTAATAAGCTTGTTAGTATGAATTATTACTACACTAAAATAATATCAGATAGTTAACGATAGGCCAACGTCGTTAAGGAAGATTCCGGATGAAGTTTCACTGAAATTATGCATTGTAAATTCAAGCAATCATGCACAGCAGGGCGTCGACGAAATTTTTTTAGGACTTTGAGGTAATTCCAGAGCGGCTAAACTTGAAACGGGACACTTTTCGCCATTTCGGCTCTATGGCAATTCCACAATCACGCAAAATCTGAGAAATTGCTAACTGATTGAATTTTAGGCTGTACCGCCTTACGTTGGTAGCCTGGAAACATGATCAAGGCAGGAAAAATACAAAATAAAAAAGCCCGGCATGCGTATACATAGCCGGACTTTTTTATGAAAAAAAATAAATACTAGCCAGCAAAAACTTTTTCAAAATTTGGAACAACCTGTTTTTTGCGGCTCATAACGCCATCCAGCCAGACTTTTCCGCCTTCAGGGGCAACGCCAAATGCTTTTTGGACAACAGACTCATCATCAGATGCAATAAGCATTTCAGAGCCTTCTTTCATGATGTCGGTCAATAGCAAGAATACAGAATGTCTGCCACCTTCTGTCTTAAGAGCCTTGATATCGTCAGCAAGGGCAGGCTTGATGCTATCCAGAATGGAAAGGTCAACAACCTCAAGCTGACCGATTCCCACTTTGTTGCCGTTCATATCAAAATCTTTGTAATCTCGCAATACAAGTTCCCTTGCGGGTGTGCCTTCAACCGCTGACTTAACCTTGAACATCTCCATGCCAAGAGCGGCCAAATCTGATTCGCCAGCGATCTTGGCCAAAGCGTCAGCAGCTTCTTTGTCCTGGTCTGTGCAGGTAGCTGACTTGAAAATGACTGTATCGCTCAGAATGGCGCACAGCATAATGCCAGCAATAGCTTTGGGGATTTCAACTTCAAAGAATCCATACATTGCTTTTAGCACAGTGCATGTACAACCAACAGGCCAAATCCAGCATTCCAGGGGATTTGTAGTAGTTACATCGCCGAGTTTGTGATGGTCAACAATACCCAAAATTTCAGCATCTTTTATGTCATCCAGGCTCTGTGCGAGATCAGAATGATCAACCAGAATAACCTGCTTGCCGGCACCGCTGGTTACGATTTCGGGTCTGCTGACCCCAAATTTTTCCAGAATAAAGATGGATTCAGGGTTCAAGTCGCCCTGTACCGCAGCTACAGCCTCAACGCCGATCTTGCTTTTCAGATCAGCAAGAGCAATAGCAGCACACACAGAATCACTATCAGGATTTTTGTGCCCGTAAATATAAACTGTCATATCAAACCTCCCAAATTAAATTTTAATCAACATTTTAGAACACATTGCTATGCTAAAACTAAATTTCTACTATAACTGGCATAATATCAAACTGAAGTCAAGAAACAATCCTGAATCTTCCCGATCGGGATTTTGTAAAAAATAACTTATTGATTTAATTAATCAAAAAATTTTTAGTGTAGTGACAATTGACCAATTTAGCCACTAAAACTGCTTCAAAATATAGCTTTAGAAGTAGAAAAATCACTCAAAATCTACAAAAAGTGGAAAAAATATCATTTTTTCACCATTTTTGATGGTCGAATGAAACCCTTAAGAAGCTTGTTAGTCTCAATTGTTACTACACTAAAAAAATAACATTAAATAATATCAGGTAGTTAAAAATGTGTCAGTGTTGATCTGGAAAATTCCGGACAATAACCGGAAATTTTGTAAATTGTATTCAGCTTGTAAGCTCAAACTGATTTTAGAAGACGTATTATCTGTGTAAAAACAAAATGTTAGAATCGTTTTAATCTTTAACTTATTCCTTATTCCTAATATAGTGAGTCTCTTGCAGAAACAAAAAAACTTTTGAATTATTTTGATCAGCAGAGAAATAATTATGGTAAAGAAGCTGTCTCTATGATATATTACAATTAATTGACTTGGTTGAATATTCAAGGATTTCTTTTCCCTTTTATCAGAAATTTGAAAACTCAAAGCAACCTGTCGGAAACCTGCTGCTTCAGGTTACTCTCATAATGAGCTTTCAAATTTCTGGCTATTGCACTCATATCGGCAATAAATCATTTCCCTGGTTTAAAAGCACTGAAAGAAAAAGTCGTATCAATTTTCTAAAGCTGCTTCGTGCTGGGCATTCCGAGTAAAATATCAAAAAGATCAAGAGAAGTAAGGCAGTAAAACCAGGTACGCATTATTATTACTTAAGGGACAACTACCCCACTCTGGATGCAAAGGCAATCTCATCCCCTTCCAGTGGGTTAAGCCAAATTTTGATGCAATTGCCCTGTGCTCTATTGCCAAGCTCTTGTATAATTTTGAATATCTGGTATATAAAATTTTATAGAATCCCGGTGCATTTCTAAAATAAATAATTTAGGGTTTAATTCTCCGCAGCTTGCTGCGAGGCAGTTTATTAACAGCGAATTTTTTAATTCGATCAGCTATTGTTTAGATGGTGGTTAATACCGACTAACCCATATTTCTCATAAACAACTTATAAAATAATAGATTATGAGTTGTTCATGAGAAATACGGGTTAATTTTGGAGGGTAATTGCACATGTTGTTTACTGTTATTTTTTATACCTCTCTTTTTGTATTTCTTCTTGGTCTGATCTACAAGGTTTCTACCTGGTTCTCGCTGGAAATAGGCGTTGCGTCTAAAAATTTTACGATATCTGAAAGAATATCTGCGGCAGCAAGGGGTATACTTGGAGTTATATTCAGTCCCAAAATCCTTATCCTTGTTAAGGTTTTCATCCTGGATGTTGTTCTTCAGAGAAGAATTCTGAAAGAAGACTTCCTCCGGTGGATTATGCACATGCTGATATTTACCGGATTCATGATGCTGCTTCTGATGCATGCCTTTGACTCTTTTATAACTACACCTCTTTTCGATGAATATTATTCCACTCTAAATCCGTTTTTATTTCTCAGGAATTTTTTTGGCATTATGGTTTTAGCCGGACTGATGATCGCGGTTTACAGGCGCTTTATTCTGAAAGTGCCCCGCCTCAGAACCAGCCCCATGGACTACTATGCTATCATTATTCTAACTGTTATTATGATTTCAGGTATTCTTCTCGAAGGTATCAAAATAACATCAT
This sequence comes from Deltaproteobacteria bacterium, assembly GCA_030262775.1. Lineage (GTDB taxonomy): Bacteria > Desulfobacterota > Desulfobacteria > Desulfobacterales > ETH-SRB1 > B13-G4. Next base: position 7,809 of record JAJSZP010000041.1, read on the forward strand.
ATACTGAATTCCGGAATATGGTGAAAAATTATTCTGCGCTTGATGAAGAAGAAGAGATTCTGGCGCTTGAGAAATTATGGGTTAAAGATTTTGGTCTGGTTTCCCCGAATGTTAAAGATCCGATTGATCCTACAATTATTCCCCTTTCTAAAGAATTACACAATATGCATTGTGCTGACTGCCACTCCTCAACTGAATGGGCAATTATCGGCTATCCTGCAGCCAGACTTTTAAAGCCCATAGCTTTAAGGCTTGACCGGCTGGGATGTGTTAATGCTTTTTGGTATATTCATTTCCTTGCTTGCTTTATCGGCCTTGCTTATCTGCCTTTCAGCAAGATGTTTCATGTTATCGCCAGCCCTGTAAGCCTGCTTGCAAACGCTGTAATGGATAAAGACAAATCTTTTCCTGCAAACATTGCAACCAGACAGGCAATGGAACTGGATGCATGTACACACTGCGGAACCTGCAGCCTTACATGTTCGGTCGCAGTGGCCTTTGACAAAACAGGCAATTTAAATATTCTTCCTTCAGAAAAACTGGTATTTCTAAAAACTTATGCCTCGGGCAAGGATTTAAAAAAAAATGAGCTTAAAGCCATTCAGGAAGGAATTTATTTATGCACCAATTGTGACCGCTGCACAGTAGTATGTCCTGTTGGTATAAATCTCAGAGAATTGTGGTTTAACGTAAGGGAAGACCTCATTCAAAAAGGTAATCCAATACCACTTGTGCTTTCACCTTTTTCTTTTTATCGCGGTTTGAATCAACAAAAGCTGGAGTCTGATAATTATTCAAATCCTATAAGTATAATAAAGGATGCTATTGCAGACAAATGCGAGTTAATGAAAAATCCTGATGAAGTAATTTCTTTAACTCCAATTAATAAAAAATTTAAGGAAAAAGTAGATCTATCTTATCAGGCAACTACCTATTCCTGTTGTTTTTCCTGCCAGAACTGCAGCACTGTATGCCCTGTGGTGGGTAATTATGAAAATCCGCAAGAAGCTCTTGGCCTGCTGCCGCATCAAATCATGCGTTCTGTCGGACTTGGCTTGAAAGATCTGGCTTTTGGTTCAAAGATGCTGTGGGATTGCGTAACATGTTATCAATGTCAGGAACATTGCCCTCAGGGTGTAAAAGTTACTGATATTTTGTATGAGCTGAAAAACCTTGCAATAAAAGAGAGTTTTAATAATGAATAAAATGATAAAATATGCATTGTTTCTTGGATGTAACATTCCTGCCAGGGTGCAGCAATATGAGACCTCGGCCAGGTCGGTGCTTGGCAGACTTGACGTTGATATAAAAGATATTAAAGAGTTTAACTGCTGCGGTTATCCGTTAAGAAATTCAGATTTTAAAACATTTGTGCTTTTTTCCGCGCGGAATTTGGCCCTGGCGGAAAAACTGGGTTTAAATATAATTACGCTCTGCAAATGTTGCTATGGCAGCCTGAAAATGGCGAAACACCATATGAAGAAAAATTCATTTCTTAAAGATGAAGTTAATGAAACACTGGCAAAAGAAGAATTAGAGTACAACGGAAATCTTGAAATTAAACATTTTCTGTCAGCGCTTTATTCAGACATAGGAATCAATACATTAAAAGAAAAGATAACAAGCAATTTCAAAAATCTTAAAATTGCCGTCCATCACGGATGCCATGCTTTGCGTCCCAGTAATATTATGCAATTCGATGATCCGATAGCGCCTGTTATTTTCGATCAACTTGTGGAACTGACCGGCGCAAAGAGCATTGACTGGTCATTAAAACTTGAATGCTGCGGAGCACCTGTACTGGGAATAAATGATGATCTTTCAATGAATCTGACGAAAAGAAAACTAATTGACGGAAAACAAGCTGGTGCAGACTATCTTTGCACTGCCTGCCCCTGGTGCCACCTTCAATTTGACAGCGTACAAAAGATGATGTTAGAGCAGCGACGCTTGAACAATCATCTTCCGGCAATTCTATTCCCGCAGCTCCTTGGGCTGGCTATGGGCATTGATAAACAGACTTTAGGAATAAATATGAATCAGATAAACATTGGTGAATTGAAAATTGAGAATTGAAAATTGGTGGTACACCTTCGGCGTGCTAAAGGAATACATAAAATGGCAGCATTCCCTGAACCCTGAACCCTGAACATGGACTTATAACAAATGTCAAAAAAAAAGATCGGTGCTGTAATGGTTGTCGGCGGCGGAGTTGCTGGAATGCAGGCAGCGCTGGATGCTGCAAATTCAGGTTATTATGTATATCTTGTTGAAAGAACTACTTCTATTGGCGGAATCATGTCACAACTGGACAAAACTTTTCCGACCAATGACTGTTCCATGTGTATTATCTCGCCCAAACTGGTCGAAGTCGGAAGACATATCAATATAGAATTACTTACTCTATCAAAAGTGAAAGACATATCAGGGGAAGAAGGAAATTTTGAGGTACAGGTAACTCAATACCCGCGTTATGTTGATATGGATAAATGTATTGCATGTGGTCTGTGCGCGCAAAAGTGTCCGAAAAAAGTTGCCAGCGAATATGACGAAAGACTTATAACGCGCAAGGCAATATATTTAAAATACCCGCAGGCTGTCCCCCTTAAATATGCGATTGATTCTGAAAAATGTATTTTCTTCAAAAATGGCAGGTGCAAGGCATGCGAAAAATTTTGTCCCACCGGTGCCATCAACTTTGATGAGCAAAAGAAAGAGTTAATTCTTAATGTGGGCTCAGTCATACTCGCTACCGGTGTCATGGCTTACGATCCGGCAACTCATGACATTTACGGGTATGGAAAATCTCCCAATATTGTTACCAGCCTTGAATTTGAACGAATTCTTTCAGCATCAGGCCCTTTTGGCGGGCATCTTGTCAGGCCCTCTGATAAAAAGGAACCAAAAAAAATTGCATGGCTGCAATGTGTTGGATCAAGAGATACCCATATAGGAGCCAAAGGATATTGCTCATCAGTCTGCTGTACCTACGCAATAAAAGAGGCCATGCTTGCCAAAGAACACAGCAAAAAGCCTCTGGATACAGCTATCTTTTATATGGACATACGTACTCACGGGAAAGATTTTGAAAAATATTACAACAGAGGCAGAGATGAAACAGGCATAAGATTTATAAAATCGAAAATCAGCAATATCTTTCCGAATGGAGATACAGGCAATCAAATCATACGATACATAGACGAAAACGGCAGAAGAGTTGATGAAGAATTTGATATGGTTGTCCTCTCGGTTGGACTGGGTATAAGCAAAGAGGCAATAGAACTGGCTAAAAAATCAGGTGTTGAACTTGATCATTATAATTTTGTATCAACTACAAGCTTTGACCCTGTTAAAACCACTGTCCCAGGAATAGTTGTTTGCGGAGCTTTTGAGGCTCCGATAGACATCCCGACATCAGTCATCGAGTCAAGCGCTGCAGCGGGCATGGCAGGAATCAGCCTTTCCGAATCCCGCTGGAGCCTGACAAAAAAAGAAGAAATCCCTGAAGAAATTGATATCCGCGGAGAACCTCCACGAATAGGAGTTTTTATCTGCAGGTGCGGCACTAACATCGCCGGAGTAGTCGATGTGCCGGCTGTAGTCGATTTCGCACGCACCCTGCCGTATGTTGTTCATACAGAAGAAAATATGTTTAGCTGCTCACAGGACACTCAGGATAAAATTACAAAAATAATAAAAGAAAAACGTCTGAACCGCGTGGTTGTGTCAGCCTGTACTCCCAAAACGCATGAACCGCTTTTTCAGGCAACCTTAATCAATGCAGGTATTAACAAATACCTGTTTGATATGGCCAATATCCGCAATCTCTGTTCATGGGTCCACAGCGCAGAACCTGAAGAGGCAACTGAAAAGGCAAAAGAGCTGACGATGATGGCTGTGGCAAAGGTGGCCTTGCACGAACCACTGGTTGAACCGGAACTGGAAATTAACCAGTCAGCTATAGTCATAGGCGGCGGCATATCCGGCATGGCAGCGGCAAAAACTTTATCAGGACAAGGGTATCATACATATATAATTGAAAAAAATGAAACGCTTGGCGGACAGGCGCGGCATATCCATGAAACCTGGCAAGGTGAAAATGTACAGCAAAATATAAATAGAATGATTGAAGAAATTCAGTCGGATGATAAGATTGATGTTTATCTGAAATCAGAAATAACAAAGGTTGACGGTTTTGTCGGGAATTTCAAAACCAGTATCAAAAAGGACGGCAAAGAAGAAGTTCTTGAGCATGGCGTGACAATAATTGCATCAGGAGCCAAGGAGCTTAAGCCTGATAAGCATTTGTATGGCAAGGATAACCGAGTTATGACGGGTCTTGAATTGGACCAAAAATTCATTAAAAACGACAATTCTATCAAAAATATAAAATCAGCCCTTTTTATCCAGTGTGTCGGCTCAAGGATAGAAGAACGCCCGTATTGTTCAAAAACATGCTGTACCCATTCGATAAAAAGTGCTCTGCACCTCAAAGAACTCAATCCGGAAATGGACATTTTTATTCTTTACAGGGATATGCGCAGCTATGGATTGCGCGAAGACCTGTACCGGAAAGCCCGGGAAAAAGGTATTCTCTTCTTCAGATATGACATTGGTAAGGGATTAAGCGTAAATAATGACGGGGAAGACCTGCGGATAAGGTTCACTGACTCCGCAATTAAACGAAAAATTGAGATAAAGCCGGATTTTCTGGTTCTTGCATCCGCCATTGTCCCACCGAAAAAGAACCCGCTTGCACAAATGTACAAGGTGACCCTTAATGATGACGGTTTTTTTATGGAAGCGCACGTTAAACTCAGACCCGTTGATTGTGCAACAGACGGTGTATTTATCTGCGGATTAGCGCATGCGCCAAAGCCGATTGATGAATCAATAGCTCAAGCGCAGGCCGCAGCAACAAGGGCTGTAACACTGCTTGCCAAAAAAACAACAAATATGAGCGGCACGGTTGCGTATATCAATCCTTTAAACTGCAGTAGTTGCGGCGTATGCATCAATATCTGTCCCTTTTCAGCAGCATCTTTTATTGAAAAAGGCGCGTTTGCGGGCAAAGCGCAAATCAACCCTGTTCTCTGCAAGGGCTGCGGGTTATGCACAGCATCATGCAGATCGGGCGCAATACATCTTAAAGGATTTGATAATGATCAGATATTTTCACAAATTTTTGCATTAGACCTAAATTGAGCGGCTTTTAAGCTGAACCGCATTTTATTGTTCAGGGTGGTTAATTTTGGGTTGTCATTTCCAGCAAAACAAGGGGAAAGATGGATAGGTACATGTTTAAAAGGTACATCAAAACGATAATTATATCAATTTTGCTTGTTGTGCTGTGCTGCATTACGTCAACAGAAGCAAAGACCTTTAAAGTCGCAAGCTATAACGTGGAAAACCTTTTTGATCTTACCATAAACGGAACGGAATACCAGCACTATATACCAAATACCGGCTATGGATGGACTAAGGATGTTGCGAATATTAAATACACCAATATTGCCAGAGTGATAAAGGACATAGGAGCTGATGTTGTCGCTTTGCAGGAAGTCGAGTCAAAAAAAGCGCTTATTCTTTTACATGACAGGTTGAAAGACTTCGGAGTGGATTATCCTTATTTTGAAATCGCGGACTCCAAGGTAACATCAGTGAAGTGCGCTGTTTTGTCTATGTTCCCAATTGTTAAGAAAGAAGAAGTAAAGATTGACAATGAACTAGCGAGAAATATTCTTAAAGTAACTCTTAATATCGACGGTGATCGCCTTATCCTGTTTATTAACCACTGGAAATCGAAACGTGGTCCTGAAAGCATGAGAATAGCTTACGCAAAGGCCCTTAGGAAAGGAATTGATAAACTGACAGCGGATGCTGATTTTATACTGATAGGTGATTTTAATTCGAACTATAATGAATACACCACCTTTCGAAATTCCAGCAAATTAAACAATACTAATGGTATTTCAGGAATAAATCATATCTTAAAGACCATCAAAGATTCTAAGTTGGTCAATGAAAAAATACTGACAAAGCAGGCCGCGAAGGAGTATCTGTATAATTTATGGCTTGAAGTCAGTAAAACCAGACGTTGGTCTTACAATTTTTTCGGGAAAAAGGACAGTCCAGACAATATTATCGTATCCAAAGGACTTTATGATAATAAAGGAATTTCCTATAGCGATAATTCGTTTAATAAGTTTCAACCGGACTACTTGTTTAAGGGAAAGGCCGTCTATCGCTGGCAAAAGGCCGCAAGTGGCATGGGCAGGCACATAGGTAAGGGGTACTCGGATCACCTGCCGATTTTCGCGTATTTTTCCACTGAGCCCTTCTGTTTTAAAAACAGCAATACTGTTTCCAATAATATCGCTCCCTTAAAGTTGGAAAAAGTCAAATATCCACAAAGCTCGCATGACCTAAACAGTGCCAGCAAAGAAGAACTTATGTCTATCAATGGACTTGGCCCTGTTCTTTCGGCGAAAATCATTGCTGGGCGACCCTATAAAACCGTGGATGATTTGCTCAAAGTGAAGGGAATTGGCCCAAAAAAACTTAAAAATTTTCGCCCTTATTTTGTAGTCAGGTAGGTAAGGAACATGGACGAAATAACTTCCATCAGCTTTATATTTAAAGAGAATATCCACACCATCCTTGCAAACAGTTTCTTCCACTGCGCTGATCTGAATAATATAGAGATAATCACATGGAGAGCAAGCCTGCTCAAAAATTAAGCTAATAATCAAATGAGTGTAACCAAAGCAATGATAAGAGTAAACGTCACGGTAAAAAGAATGAAATGGTACAAGACGTTTGGAGAAATAAAAATATTTGAACAAGCATTTTATGGTGGACTGGAGTTATGCGGCAAAGATTTGACGAGTCAAAAGCAACTTGAAAGCGCCAATATACGAATCATCGAAGACATTACGGAAATCTATAGGTAGCGCATGCATCTTCTGATTCCCAGGATGTAACACGTGTAACTTTAATATCATGGCTGATGATTTTTTTCTTAAGTTCATGTGCTATATAATAGGCAATGTTTTCTGAAGATGGGTTGTCGTTGCGAAAAAAATCAAGTTCGTTAAGAAATTTATGGTCAAGCTTTTCTATAATTTCAGAGAGATAACCTTTAAGTTCCCCGAAATCAATTAGTACGCCGGCATCATTTAAGGTTTCTCCTGCAACACAGACTTCAATCTTCCAGTTGTGTCCATGCAGGTCCTCACATTTTTTTGCCACCATCTTAAGTTGGTGGGCTGCGGCAAAATGTGTAATAATTTTTAATTCAAACATTTTTTCCTTTATTGCGCAACTCAGGTCAAACACCCCGCTGCTTGCGGCGTTTTAAAGATCGAAATTCCGCAAAAATACCCAGCTTGAGCAAAGCGAAAGTCGAGCCTAAGCAAGAGGGCTTGCCCCCTGGGAATTTTATTTTATCTCGCTAATTTTGCGCTGCTGCTTTTAAGAATATTTTTTAATTTGGTGGTAAGTTTGTCTGATTTAAGTTTTTCAAATTCCCTGAGAAGCTTTTCCTGTTTTTTGTTCAGATTCGTGGGGGTTTTAATGACTGCCTGAATGATCTGGTCGCCGCGTCTGCCTGTTCTAAGAGAAGGGATACCCTCGTCTCTGAAGCGGAATAAATCGCCGGACTGTGTGCCTTTTGGGATTTTGAGTTCCTTTTCACCATTTAAAGTGGCCACCATTATTTTATCGCCGAGAGCGGCCTGCACGAAAGAAAATTCTACCTGGCATATTATATCTGTATTATCGCGTTGAAAGAATTTATGAGGTTTTACATTTATAAAAACGTAAAGATCTCCATGAGGGCCTCCATATATTCCCGCTTCTCCTTCTCCTGTAAGTCGAAGCCTGGAGCCTGAATCAACTCCTCCTGGAATTTTTACTGAAACCTTTTTTTTGTCCTTGATCCGCCCTGTTCCACTGCAATGTAAGCATGGGTGAGTTATGGCTTGCCCTCTGCCATGACATTGAGGACAGGTGGTTCTAACTGTAAAGAAACCCTGGGAGCGGGAAATTTGGCCAGTGCCCTGACAATAGGAGCAGCTTTCCATATGTGTACCAGGCTCACAAGCGCTGCCGTTACATATGGGGCACATTTCCATTTTTTCGATAGCTATATTTTTTTCCGTTCCAAAAGCGGCTTCCATGAAGCTGAGCGTTAAATCATAACGAAGATCAGCCCCTCTTTTTGCATTGCTTCTTGAACTCCTTCCTGTACCAAAGCCAAAAACATCCTCAAAAATGTCTCCAAAACTTGAAAAAATGTCTTCAAACCCGCCGAATCCTGAAAAACCTGATCCTTCAAGTCCCTGGTGGCCGTACTGGTTATATATCTGGCGCTTATTTGGATCATGCAGAACTTCATAGGCTTCAGCAGCTTCTTTGAATTTTTCTTCAGCCTCTTTGTTGTTGGGATTTTTGTCTGGATGGTATTTCAGGGCGAGTTTTCGATAGGTTGCTTTGATCTCATCTGCTGTAGCATTGCGGTTTATGCCCAGAATTTCATAATAATCACGTTTTGTAATCATTTATATCCTGATAGTTTCATATTTACGTATGTTGTTATAAAGTTGAACAATTTATAATAGTTTAGCTTTTTAAAATAAGCTATCTACGAATATATTTTCAAAAGTCTAAAATGTTACAAAACTTTAGGTTTTTATCCTGACTATAATGATGTATGTATTTGAACTGTTAAGCGAGAGTTCGGCTGTTTGTTGTTTAACTGGCAAGTTTAATTAAATAAAATAATGCAAAAAGCGGGGTTGTCAATGAAAAATATGGAGTTGCCTTTTATAAGGGAAATGTTTGAGTCAATAGCTCCCAAGTATGATTTGTTAAATCGCCTCTTAAGTTTAAGCCAGGATATTTACTGGAGAAGAATTATGGTATCAGCAATTGAGGCGCCTGATAATGGAATACTGCTTGATGTGGCTTGCGGGACAGGAGACGTCGCAATTGAAATTTTGCAGCAGAAAGGAACAGGGGTTTCAATTTTTGGTGTTGATTTTTCTCATAATATGCTTATTTCTGCAAAAAATAAAATAAAATCAATATTAGACAGCTCCAATATTTATCTATTAGCAGGGAATGCCTTTAATCTTCCATTCAGAGAAGAAACATTTGATGCTATAACCATTGCATTTGGAATTCGTAATATTTGTGACAAACTATCAGGACTGAAGCTGTTTTATGACTGCTTGAAATCAGGGGGAATGTTGCTTGTGCTTGAATTAGCCACACCCCAAAAGGGGTTTTTATCGTCATTATATCTTTTTTATTTCAAGATGATTCTTCCTTTAATAGGCTGGTTTTTATCAAAAAACCTGAAGGCCTATCAGTATCTTCCATCTTCTGTTGCTAAATTTCCAGACCCAAAAAGTTTTGCTACAATGATGCGTTCAGCCGGGTTCATAAATGTTAGATGGAAAAGCTTAACAATGGGAATCGTCAACCTGCATGTGGGTTGTAAAAGTGGATAAACCAAGACTGACTCTTAAATGTTGCGCTAAATTTAAGTCAATTAATATAATTGTGTTATAAGATAAAGGTTTGCAAGCATTCTGTTATGTAAAAACCTCAAACTACTATGTTTGATTAAAACAATCTGAGCAAGCCATACTGATGTTTACGTTGTCGAGGATTTTGGCTGATAACGCAGTGATTATGGTAGTTATTGACATGAATAATAGATATTTTGATTTAAACACATATTACAGGAATATATTCGGATGCAGAGTCCAGAAAATTACCATTGACGCAGGGCTTTCATGTCCGAA
>JAJSZP010000042.1 GCA_030262775.1 Deltaproteobacteria bacterium
CCTGCAACGGTAGCGCTGAAGTTTATTTGCGAATCCATGTCTGTAGTAGCGATTATGGCCGCAAAACGGGCAGACACCATCAGCATCAAATCAAGATTCAATGATTTCGAGAACTTGGGTCTCATCTGAGATATGAGAAAAAGCTGTTAGTAAGGCATTTCGTTGACGGTGATCCATCTGGTTAACTTGGGCAAGCATTTGTGCAAACTTATTGGTTTCCATATTAAAAGGTTCGAGTTCTGAGAAATCAAGATGTTCTGATCGGTCTGGTATAATTTTGTTTTTTGTAGTTATGCCTAATTCTTTATTGGCTCTGCGTTTTAATTTTCCATAACCTGCATCTTTAAGGATGCGCTCAACTGTCCGTGAAGAAATTGTGATAGAATCCTCGACAAGACGTTTTTGAATATCAGAAGCAGATAGCCTCATTTTTCTGTACTCAATAATTTTGGCACATACGTCAGGATTTGTTCGTTTTTGTTGGGGCCCTCTTTTAACGACCGGAAAAAGTTCAATTTTCCCGGTCCTGGTATCTCTGAGCAGGGAATAGACGGTGCTGGGCTTGTATCCGTATCGTTTCGCAACGTCTTTTATTGATTCTCCGCCAATAGCGATGGCACGGATTGCCTCATACTGTTTTTGTCTGTGTGAGACAGGATTTTTAAAATAGTCAAGCAGATCGTCCACGATATTAATTAGTGTTTTATTTTATCGGTTAGTCATCTGTGATTCCAATATTGTGTAATGGATATTGGTAGCAAAATTGCTCAAATACCCCGTATTTGAGGGGTAAAATGACCAATAATTCTCAAAACTGACTTTTATTAGCATATTTATATCCGACATCCAAGAATTTTATTCGACAAAAAGACACCCTAAAAGAATAATTATAGATCTGAAAATTTTAGATGCAGGAATCTAAAAAACTGGAAAAAAGCACAACCAAATATAATGCATAATCTATATATAATTAACAGGTTATGTAATATTATTTCGACTATGGATGAAAAACAAATCGACGTGGATCTGTTTTGTTAAGCAAAAATTGGGGGAAGATTATGTCGTTTTAACCATATTTTAAATTTTAGGATAGACCTCGCAAGGGAATTTATAATTCAGAGTTTGATGAGGTCTTTCTTTGTTATAAAAACTGAAATAGGTACTTATCCCTGAAACAGCCCGCTCTACGATTTACTCCCATATTTTTTCCTCCCTTTTTACTGCTAAGTTGCTTTACGAATCCACCTTAACAAACTGTCCAAATTTTGGGGAGTATTATATATTGAGTACCTAACAAAAATTTAACACTGCCGTAATAACACTGTAACATTGGAGTGGTTTAAGAAAAAACATTGAAAATCAACAATCGAAAGAGGATGGGCGAGCTGAAAATAGTGCTATGCAAAGGAAAAAAGCTCAAGATAACAAACAGGACTAAAAAGGATATCAAGTGTGCATGGAAGAAAGTGTGAATATATCGGAGGTGAAATGTCCAAGATGCAGTTCCGAGGCCATCTACCGATACGGTCGGACACACAACGGCAAGCGTAGATTTATCTGTATTTTATGCCAACGGCAGTTCTCTGGCATTAAGAAGTGCGAGATCAAAAACAGGCCGAGCTGTCCCCAGTGTGGAAGATTGATGCACATATACAAAAGAGAAAAAGAGAGCATCAGGTTTAGGTGCTCAGGCTATCCATTATGCAGAAGATACGAAAAAATTATTACAGGGGGAGGAGAGAGATGAATTACTATCTACATAATGTCCCGGGTCGGCTGAGGGTAAAGACACCGATAGTGAAGAGAAGCAGGTCATCGGCAAGGCACGTTGAAGGAATAATGAAGCAGTTGAGCGGTATAAACTCAACCGTTGTTAACACCACCACCGGGAGCGTTGTGGTTCTGTATGATCAGGAGACCATTAGCTCTGATGTGATTCTGAACACTCTTGAAAATGAGGGGATCTTTGACGGCTCAAAGGCCGGATCCTGTGACCAGTACATTAATGAAGCAGCTTCAAAAGCAGGGCAAGTCCTTGGAAAGATCCTGTTTGGAGCGTTTGTAGAAAAGGCATTTGAAGGTAGCGCCCTGTCCTATGTTGCAGCCTTCATATAGATTGTAGTAGTCCGTAACTGCATCTGTGGTTCTTACCACCTCTCTTCACGCAGGATGGAACCAGCTTCCCTTTCGAACCGAACAAGCCAGCATTTTGTAGGTAAGTAATTAAAAAGCTGTTTGTTTTCCCGGAGACATTTGTGTAAAATTAAAAATTGATGTTCGGGCATAGGCTATCTTTAACCTTGCAAACTTTTTGAAACAGCTTGCCATTGCTTGAGGTTTTATGGATCGCATCGACCAAATCCTGGCGCAGAAGGGATCTGATTATTTTCGGACGAGCACTGAGGGGTTTGGTTTTCTATTATTTTACAGGTTATAGTAATTCAGATACGTAATGCGGTAAAGGAGAGGTACAAAATGGGACTTTTAGATAATGCAGTCAAGGGGACGGTTTTGACCGGCCTTGCCATAGGGATAGGCGCAGCCGTGCTTGCGCCTGTAGTTCTTCCTGTTTTAGCCGGAGTCGCAAAGCCCCTGGCCAAGGCCGCCATGAAGAGCGGTATCATGCTATACAATAAAAGCAAGGAAATAATAGCTGAAGCAGGAGAAGTGACCGAGGATCTGTGGGCAGAGGCCAAGACTGAAGCAGATGCTGAAATGGAGGAGGAAATAGAGGCTGTGACCATTGATCAGACAGAGGAGGTAAAAACAGGTGGTCAAACTTCCTGAAGCCAGGATTGCCCACATCACTTCCGGAAGACTGAGAATCAAAATATCTTCGAAAAAGGGCAACACCAGATACTTCGAATCCCTGGAACGAAAGTTCTCCGACTGTGACAAGGTTCAAAAGGTTGAGGCAAACGCGGTAACTGCCGGTATGCTGCTTCTCCATGATGCAGATATAAAGGATATTTCGAAGTTTGCAGAGGAAAACCGGCTATTCAAGGTAGAGAGCCGGCGGCCCGAACAGATGGTACTCACAAAGAGGATAAAGAGTGGCTTCGAGGATTTGAACAGACGCGCAACAAGATTCACCGGCGGTGAACTGGACCTGCCCGGTGCAGTTTTTGTGTCTCTGCTCTCAATAAGTATTTACCAGATAGCAAGGGGGAATTTCTTCGCTCCTGCCTGGTACACATCGCTCTGGTATGCAGTCAACATGGTTTTTAAGTCTTCAGATAGCAATTAATCATATTAAAGATAAGGAGCAAAGAAAATGACCGAAGAAAAAGAAACAACCGGACAGGGATTGCAAAGGGCAGGAACTACCATGAAAGAAGGTATAGTCAACAGTCTTAAGGGCATTAACGAAGTCGAGGCGGAAATCGTGAGCCTTGCCAGGAATACCGTATCTCAGACCCTGCGGGCCACAGGTGATGTGGCCAAGGAATGCCTTGGTGTGACCACCGACGTAATAAAAGGCACCATACAGGCCTCAGAAGAAGTGGGCACAGGTCTTATTCTGGGCGCAAAGAGCGTGGCCAAAGGGATCATCCTGGGAGTCAGCGATGTTGGCGGTGATATCGTAAAGGTTGCAGGCGACATCGTGAGTACGGCTGTTAAAGGGTCAGCCGAAGTAGGAGCTGATGTAGCCACGGTGACAAGGAGGACGGTCGATGGCGTAATTGAGGCTACAAAAGAAATCGGCGGCAACCTTGAGAAGGTGACAACAAACGTTGTAGTAGAGGCCGTTAATGCAGCAGGAACTGTGGGAAAAACCGCGGCAAGGGCGGTCACCGACGTGCTGCTCGGCGCTGTAGGAGGCGCCAAAGAGGTGCTGAGCGCCGTGTTGCCAAAGTCTTCACGTGTAGCAGATACTGAGTCCAGCGCCAAGAAAAGTCTCCCTACTCCCGAGGAAGAGGGGACGACATCCAAACCCAAAAAGACATCACCATTGGCCAAGAAGTAATAATTCAAGTTTCGCATCTACCCAACAATCCATAATACAGCAGTCAGAAACCAGAATAAGATGACGACTTCCTGTATTCTGACTGATGGCTGTGTTCTGACCCCTGTCTTCTCAGTCGACGTACAACTTTGGTTCGGAAGAAGATGCAGACTGTTTTCACTGAAACATAGAACTCGAAAGGAAATCAAGACGTTGTGATAGAGACGGTTCATGCATGTGTGAGGGGAAGGACGAGGTACAGGATAAGAGGTCTCTACCGTTCTTGCCCCCTGAAAATGCATCTTGAGTCTCAACTCAAAAGCGAGGAGGGCATAACCCTGGTAAGTGCCAGCATACTGACGGGAAACCTCCTCATTATCTATAATTCCAACAGATCCACTTCCGACATCGCCGGACTCATTCAAAGGATAGTTTCGGGAGCAGCAAGGCAAGATATAGCAGGCCATGGGCCGAATTATAGGGTGAGTGGCAGGGGAAAACAGCCTGCTATGAGTAAAAGGAAACTCAGACGGCTTGTTGCCTGCTTGGAAGACCAATCAGTTGAGCAGTGGCATACAAAAGATGCGAATGTCGTGCTTGAGTCCCTGGCTACCTCAAGCGCTGCCGGTTTATCCGACAGCGAGGCCAGAGAACGTCTCAAGAAGTATGGTCCCAATGTGCTTCCTGAGGCTGTGTCACGATCAAGTCTTGCAATACTCATAGACCAGGTAAAATCTGTGCCGGTTGCTTTGCTTAGTGCAGCGGCCGGCATCTCCGTACTTACCGGAGGTGTGGCGGATGCCATAGCCATTATGGGTGTTGTCGGCATAAATGCCGTCATAGGCTATGTGACTGATAGTCAGTCTGAAAAGACAATACATTCTCTAAAAAGTCTCGTGCGTCCCAGCGCCCTGGTAAGGCGTGACAAAAAGGCGAGGGAAATCGATGCTGCGGAGATTGTCCCCGGGGATGTGCTCGTGTTGCGCCCGGGGCAATATATCGCTGCTGATGCACGGCTTATTGAGGCAAAGCGTCTTAGCATTGATGAATCCGCTCTTACCGGCGAAAGCATCCCTGCCGAGAAAAGGTCCTGGGTCCTTTCCGAGGAAAATGTTCCACTAAGTGACAGGGCGAATATATGCTACATGGGAACCCTGATAACCGGAGGTCAGGGACTGGCTGTGGTCGTGGCTACAGCGAAATTTACGGAGATGGGCAAGATACAAGCTCTTGTTGGAGAGGCCGAAGCCCCTAAAACTCCGATGGAGATACAGCTTGATCAGATAGGTACCCAGTTGGTGATCGCTTCATCTGCATTATGCGGCATTGTGTTTGCAGTCGGCTTTTTACGCGGTTACGGGTTCCTTCTGATGTTCAAAATGGCCATTTCTCTCGCAGTGGCGGCCATTCCTGAAGGCCTTCCTACGGTAGCTACCACCACCCTTGCCCTTGGTATTCGCGAGATGCGCGGGCACAATGTCCTCATCAGACGTCTTGATGCAGTGGAGACCCTTGGTTCCGTACAGGTGATCTGTCTCGACAAGACCGGCACAATCACCATGAACAAGATGTCGGTCATGGAACTATACGTGGGAGGAAAGCTGATCAAGGTTTCAGAGCAAAAGCTTCCGCTTTTCTCAGGACGCGTTGATTCCGTCCTTCTGCAGGAGACCGCCGGTCTTATGGTCTGTTCAGCCCTCTGCAACGAGAGCGAGGTGATCGAAAACAGCAAAGGTTATGTGGTAAACGGCTCTCCCACTGAGAATGCCCTGGTGTACATGGCCATGGGCTCCGGTCTTGATGTTCTGAATCTCAAAGAGGTTTTTCCCCTGGTAAAGATGATCCACCGTTCCGAGAGACGGAATCTGATGATGAGTCTCCATAAGACTGCCCACGGCAAAATGCTTGTTGCGGTCAAGGGCAGTCCGAGTGAGATACTGGCCCTCTGTGCCCGGCAGATGAGGCGGGGAGAGACGGTCCCCTTTAGAGATGAGCAGCATCGTATAGTGCAGACAGAGAATGAGCGTATGGCCGGCAGGGCATTGAGGGTGCTTGGAGTGGCATATGCCCTGATTGACTGTGACAAGAACGTGGTCGATGACGAAAAAATTTTGGCAAATGATCTGATATGGCTCGGGCTCGTCGGCATGGCCGATCCCATAAGAAAAGGTGTCAAGGAACTCATTGCTCAGTTCCACAAGGCCGGAATCAAGACGGTGATGATAACCGGAGATCAGGGACCGACCGCCTATGCCATAGGAAAAGAGTTAAACCTCAGCGGAGAGAAACAACTGCGCATCCTCGACTCCACCACGTTTGCCGGTTTAGATCCCGAGGCCATGCAGGCCCTTTGTCAACAGGCCCACGTATTTGCCAGGGTAAGCCCTGGACACAAATTGCAGATTGTGCAGGGTTTGCAGGGAGCATCCAAGGTTGTAGCCATGACCGGTGACGGAATAAATGACAGCCCGGCGCTGAAGGCAGCGGATATTGGTGTGGCCATGGGGAAAACAGGGACAGATGTGGCAAGGGAGGTCGCCGACGTGGTCCTTGAAAATGATAACATTGAGACCATGATCGTGGCTGTGAGCCAGGGCAGGACCATATATGCGAACGTTCGAAAGGCGCTTCACTTCCTCTTGTCCACAAACCTGAGTGAGATAATGGTCGTATTTGCCGCTAACATCGGAGGGATGGGCCAGCCCCTGACCGCGATGCAGCTCCTCTGGATCAACCTGATCAGCGACATCTTTCCCGGGCTCGCCCTGTCGCTTGAGAAGCCGGATGATGACGTGCTGGATCGTCCTCCCAGGGACCCTGATGAACCCATAGTGAGACGGTCCGACCTGAAAAGGATAACCGGTGAGGCCGGGGTTATAAGCATAGGCGCCATGGCCTCTTACGGCTATGGCATAGCGAGGTACGGCACGGGGTTGAGGGCGAGCAGTATAGCCTTTTTGAGTCTTACATTCGGCCAGCTCATTCACGCCCTGAGCTGTCGTTCGGATAAGCACACCATCTTTGATTCCAGGCCTCTGCCGCCCAATAAATACCTGAATGTTGCCCTGGGAGGTTCGTTTGCTCTTCAGGCTCTGACGTTCGTTATCCCCGGGCTCAGATCCCTCCTTGGGATTGGTCCGATCGGATTGATTGATTCTCTCGTGGTGGGAAGCGCCTCTGTGGTTCCCCTTCTCGTAAATGAGATGACAAAAAAAGTTCGGAAGGAAAAGATATGAAAAAAGACTTTATCTTTACCTCGGAATCAGTAACTGAGGGACATCCTGATAAGCTCTGCGACCAGATAAGCGATGCCATAGTTGACCGTTTCTTGCAGCAGGATTCTTGTTCTTCAATCATCGCGGAATGTGCGGTCTCCCAGTCCATAGTCTTCATTGCCCTGGTTTTTTCATCCACAGCCTTGATAGATGTCGCCAATGTGGCAAAGAATATTATCAATCAGGTCGGTTACGACGATGAGTTCTTCAGTGGCAGGACATGCACAGCGCTCACGAGCATCAAAGAACTGCCCCTGGCAAAGGACTTGCGTTTTGACGAAACCCGGCTCACGGAAAAGGAGATCGACCGAATCACTGTGAAAAGGAACCAGGTCAATGCCTTCGGCTTTGCCTGTCACCAGACCCCGGCGCTTATGCCTCTTCCCATATGGCTTGCACATAAGCTCGCAAGACGGCTTACATCCGCGCGCTTGAAAAAGCTGCTTCCATATCTCGCTCCTGACGGAAAGACACAAGTGGGAGTCGAGTATAAGAAAGGCAGGCCGCACAGGATCCACAGCATTACTATACAGGTTTGTCAAAAAAATCCTTCTACAGGAATCCTCCCTAATCCTAAGTTGCTGGAAGATGATATAAGAGAAACGGTCATTGATCCCTCATTTAACGGAGAAAAAATCAGGCCTGACAGCAATACAAGAATATTCATACAGACCGATGGCCCGGATATTGGCTGCGGGCCGTCCATGCATTCGGGGCTCACCGGGCGCAAAAATGCCATAGATACCTATGGGGAGTATGCCAGACACAGTGGCTCAGCCCTCAGCGGTAAAGACCCCCGGCGCATTGACAGGATCGGGGCTTACGCCGCCCGGTACGCTGCCAAAAATGTGGTTGCGGCAGGGCTCGCAGAAGAGTGCGAGGTCCAGATCAGCTATTCGATAGGCCTGTCACACCCTGTCAGCATTCAGGTTGAGACATTTGGCACAGGCAAGGTGGCCGAAGCCAAAATTGTAGCCTTGTTAAAAAAACATTTCGACTTTCGTCCGGCCGGGATAATGAGACAATTCAAACTCAGGCATCTGCCCGGGAGTGTAAAGGGGGGCTTTTACAGAAAGCTCGCTGCGTATGGTCACGTAGGGCGCATGGACATCGGGCTTCCCTGGGAGGTTACAGATAAGGTTATGGCGCTGAAGGAGGCCGTTCCACGTTCCGGGTAAAACTATTTTGGAGGTATGATTGTGGTCACAATGTTGTATCGGACTGAAACGGAAAAGCGACAACACTTGTCAGCAATTGATATGCTGGCGAACGATTTAGGAATTGATGAGGACTCCATAAGACCCTTTTACGAAAATGAGTTGAGGGAATTACAAGAGCATGCACAAATAAGGACTTTTCTTTCTATCCTTGTAAGCCGGAGGATAAAGGAAAAAATAAACAATGGGCTGGCCTATATCCCGCTTTTGGATTAGCTGTGACAGCGCAGGGCTTGAGCTTCGTAAAAACGCTCATATCGGGCCGCTGGCCAATATCTTTTTCCTGATTACAACGGACTCCAAGGATACCTCTTATGCTCCCAAGTGCCGTCCAATTCAAGGGGAATTAAACTTCAAACCGTTAGGCGAGGACGCGATCTATTTCTTCGCTTATCGTCCTTTCTATCGTTGATTTAATCAGCCTGGCCGCAAATCCCAGATTTGCCTCCATTTCAACAGCGTCGTCCTTTACAATGACATGACCCATTGCCGGTCCTTCGAAGTTACACAAATCACCATTCCATTGCAACTTGAGACCAAAGGATTTTGCGGTCTCGGCAATAGACGGTTTTATACGTCTCTTTGCTTCGGCGCGAGTGTATGGGTGCTTCCACTTGAATTGAATGTCGGCCATAAAGGGATTGAGCCTTAACATAAAAAGTTGCGCTTTCCGGTCTTTTTTCTTCACCGTCCTGGCGACAGACAAGCCGGGCATGCTTTCAAGTCCTCAAGCCGGATAAGTACAGAAAAGCGACATTTTAACACGATTGTAACAATTGCTTCACGGGAATCTCATGGTCAGCGTCTATAACCAAAAAAAGATCGCTTTTTCGCATGATCTATAATATTAAGTGGCATTCTTCATAACAGCCTAAAAGTAGTTTACACTAAAAAATATGATTTGTGCGCATAGCTGTTAGCCGTTAGCTTTTAGCTTAACAGTCCGTTTTTATACAAAAGTTTTACCTAACAGCTAATGGCTGGCATCCGTCAATGTTGAAAAAGTGTAAACTACAAAATGAAGGATGCCCATTCAGGATGCAATTCATGAACGGCAATAACCTCAACAAGGTTTTCTTTTTGACATTAATATTTTTTTTTATTGAGCTAATAGGTGGTCTTTATTGCAACAGCCTCGCCTTACTTACAGATGCCGCCTTTATGGCCACAAATGTAGCAGGACAGTTAATCGCTATTTTTGCAAAAAACATAAGCAATAAGGCGCCTGACAAAACTAAAACATTTGGGTATGAAAGGGCAAAGGTTTTAGCAGGGCTTTTTAATGGGATGCTGGTAGGTTTTGTCCTTTTTTACGTCTTTACCAAAGCATATGAAAGGATAATGGCGCCACAACCTATAGAAGTGGAAAATGTTTTGTATATCGCTATATTGGGATTGGCAGTTAATGGTTATGGACTTTATGCTTTGAAATCCGAGTTAAAAGACATCAATATAAGAGGCAGTTTTTTACATCTTTTAACTGATACCTTAGGCTCTTTGGGAGTAATTATATCATCACTGGTGGTTGCATATACTCATTTTTATCAAATAGATGCCTTGGCAAGCATAGCCATCGGTGTCCTTGCGGCATATCCAACTTATTTTCTTATAAAGGATAGCCTCCACATCCTTATGGAAGGAGCGCCCCCAGACATTGACTTAGATGAAATAAAGAATTTTATTTATAGTGATTTTAATGGAAAAGCAAAGCATATGCATATATGGGCATTAACCCCGGATAAGACAATAATGGTAGTACGAATAAGAACCTTTGGGAAAGCAGAGGTTGGATCATTAAAAAGTGCTCTAAAATCAAGGTTTGGATTTTGCGATGTATTTTTGGAAACTGATGAGGGAAATTAAAATGCCAGATGAACTTGTTGGGAGCAAGATTCAAGAATTAGTCAAACA
Source organism: Deltaproteobacteria bacterium (assembly GCA_030262775.1). Taxonomy (GTDB): domain Bacteria; phylum Desulfobacterota; class Desulfobacteria; order Desulfobacterales; family ETH-SRB1; genus B13-G4. Next base: position 10,350 of record JAJSZP010000042.1, read on the forward strand.
AAGGGATTGGCGAAGGCTTAAGGCAAATGCTTTTTGATTCGATATGCAGATGATTTCAGCAGGCCCAAGATAAATTGAACGGGTGTAAACTTTCCTTTTCCCTGACCCTTGATTTTTTCACGATATGTTTCCTGATAAAGATAATAAGTATTATTACCTTGTTTTCGTGTAATAATAGTCCCCATAATTAGCCTCACTTAGAGACTATCACTACACTTAGCACTTAAAGTCAATAATATCAAGCAAATAGGGCTTCGAGCTGCAAAGAAGATTCCAGTTAAACCTTCTTCAATGTTATCTCAAGATTCTTCCCCTTTTTAACGATCTCAGCGTAGCCACCATTACTTAACATTCCTGAGTTTGCAATAATGGTGTTGCCTATTTTATCCTCTCCGACTGCTTCATGTATATGCCCTGTAAGGCAAAGCTGAGGCTGATATTTTTCTATAAATTTTCTAACAGCCGTACTCCCAACATGAATTCCGCCGCCCACAACATCCAGGGCAGTGTTATGTGGAGGAGTATGAGACACCAGAATCTTTATTGGAAGGTTCTTTATACTCTCATATCCTTTATAAATAAATTCTTCTATTTGTTCTTCGCTGTATTCACTTGGGGTGTTGAATGGCGTAGAATTGGAACCTCCAACACCGAAAAATCCCATATCTTCGACAATAATGCCTTTACCGTGGAGATTGATTCCGATTTCATCAAAGTAATTATTCACTTCCTCAAGATCCATATTGCCAATCTGGGCATAGATAGTGGGATTATAACGCGAAATAAAGTCTATAATATCTCTGGCCTTTGTAATCCCGCCGAAGTTTGTTAAATCTCCGGTAATAACAACAAAGTCCGCATCTGAAATCCCATCTATTTTTTGCACATTTTCCGCATGTTCATGAATATCACCAAATGAAATAAATTTCACAGCAACCTCCTCGTAACATATCAATTATTTTTTGCGTAGGGGTACGGCGTGCCGTGCCTTTTACCCTTTTGTTATTTTCTTAAGGATATTAGCATATTTTTCTGAAAGAGTGCCCTTTGCTTCTGCAATGCTTATCGTATAAAAACCAAGCGTATTATAAAGATCAAGCAATTCAGGTGATTTTTCCCCTATTGCTTCTATATGTCTCTTCACGGTTTCAATATCTCCTCTGGCAACAGGACCTGTTAGCGCTTCTGTAATTCCAGCCTTCTCTATATTTGAAAGCGTACCTTCAATTAAAGGTTTTAAAACTTTCCATGTATCACTTCCGGATATGCCTGCATGCTCAATAAGCCTGAAAGCAAGAGAAAGAAGGGTTACAAGGTAGTTCGACGCAATTACAGCAGCGGCATGATAAAGGGTCTTATCTTCCGTATTTATTGGAATACAATTTGCGCCAAGATCGACCGCAATATTTGCTGCTCTATGTAAAGCTTGAGCATCACCTTCCACAGCAAATATGATTCCATTAAAAGGGCTTCCATTCACTTCATTTAAGGCAAAGCTCTGCATGGGATGCATTGAGCCAATAAAAGTGCTACAGCTTTTTGCAGATGATAAAATCGTTGATGGAAGGACTCCGCTGCAATGCAAAACCACGGAATCTTTTTTAAAACCGTCATTAAATGCAACACTGCTGCATGTATCAGATATTTTACTGTCAGGAGTTGTTAAAAAAACAATATCCGCTTCTTTTGTTATTTCCCATGGCATCTCGGTGAAACGCCCGGTTTCTGTTAAGTCTGCAACTCTTTTTGCGGATGAAAGGCTTTTACTTGCAAGGCCGGAAAGTCTGTACCCGGCTTCTGATAAAAATTTCGCAAGAGCAGTGCCGACTCTTCCGCAACCAACTATTGCAATCACGGGTTTCATTATTTGTAACAGTTCACAGGGTCAGGTTCTTTTTCTCAATAAATTTTCGTAACCTATTAAGTATCCAGCTAACCAGCATTTCTCATAAACAATTCATAGCGCAGTAGTGTCCTCAACAATAAAAGGAAAACTCTTTATTCCTACGCTCATTTTTTTTATCCAAATTCTGACCATTGTAACAGTTTCACCTTCCATGCTTACAAGGCTGGAAAGTTCTTCTACATAGGAAATATCCTCAATTTTAAATTCATAGTAAAAAGCATCGGAACTGTATGGGTCAGGCACCAAAATAATCTTGCCTGGATCATGCTGATGCTTTTGAGGTGATCCAGAGTAAGAAATATGAGTTTTTTTAATGTTTATCAAATCTTTTGGCTTCTTGTAAGCTTGAATCTCAAATTTTTCGGCCTTTCGTAGAAAATTTGCTGACGACATGTTAGTTGTCTCCTTAGTAGAAAAATTCGTAACTTCTCAATGACAAGCCTGTTTGTCTTTTATCGTGTAGTTCATCAATACCATTCGGCATAAATATTGCTTGTCAATTTGCAAACGGTTGATATTTCTGAATCTAAGAAAAAACCGGTTTTGAAAAGTACTTTATATGCCAATGAAGTTGTTGCATCATCCTCTAATAAATTCAAATAGTTATATGTCGCAGCAAAAAGAATGCCAAATAGTATTGGTAGGTTGCCAAAACTTTTTGAGAAGTTACAATAATTCGAACTAACTTTGAAAGGATACTATAAATTCCCCTATCTTTTCAGCAGACCTGCCAAAAAGTTCCTCTATCTCAACAGATTCAAGGTAATTATCGTCCCAGGGGATGCTGTTTTCCTGAACAATATTTTTTATATGCTCATACTTGCCACCAAGCGCTTTTATCTTAGCTGTAAGGGGGACTTCTTCTTTAAATGCAATATTTAATAAAAGAAGATATTCTATCATATTCGGTATTTCAGGAGAATTAGAAATTATTGGAATAACAAGAATACTTCGGTCATCTTTACGACCTTTGCCGACATATACATTCCCCTGCCGAATAATTATTTTTTTAGTTCCTTTAAGCTTAGTATCCTTTTCAACCCTTGATAGAATGGATTTTAAAGAACCCTTTTGCTCTAAAACCTCTATTGTTGATTCATCTGTTGGTTCACCAAGGAGGTTGAGTTTGCCGATTCTGTATAGCGTTAAGCCCTTGATATGTGAAATAACTCCCTGTAAATTTTTAAGAACAATAATATTTCTGTTTATAAGCTGTGCAACACTAAATCTGCGATTTGACAGCTCATCAAAAATCAGGCCCTCAAGTTTTTCACTTATACGACTTGTGCCTACAGTAACTGTCTTGGCCTGGTGTTTTATTGCATCCACAGGACGGGACATATAATTTATAGATTCTCCAATATATTCAAACAAAGTATTAAGCATGTTAAGTGCTGTGCCTTTTTTATCAAAGTCTATCTCAAAATCAGACACAGGCAGCCTTCCAGCCAGATATTTAAGAAGAAGAGTAAGATCTGAAGCCTTGGCAATAGAAGTCGGGAATTTTTTTTCGACTCTTTTTGCTCTGAATTTTTTGTAAAAACCGGCAATTTTTTCTCTGAACGATTTTTCGAGTACGATTTCGTAAACATCAAGCCCTCTATCAGCGTATTTGTCAATAGTGCCTTGTAGTTCTTCACGAAATGCATATAAAAATTTTGATCCCTCGTTAATGGCAAGGGCTGCATAGTATCCCCATATATGACCGACCAGGGTATTCAGAATGGGCGCAAGATGCTGGTTTACAACCGGAACATGGAATACATTTTCTGCATAGTCATCAAAACCATACTCGCCCTCGTCTGCTATAACAACAGGAGTGGCCTTGTGTGCCTGAAAAATAGCTACATCCTTAATGATGTCACCTATAACATTTCTCTTTGTCCCGGCAGCACAAACAATTATAAGAGGCTCGGATGATAAATCTATATGTTTTTTGTCCTCTATGTAATCTGAGGAAATTGTTTTGTAGCAGAGTTCGCTCAGTTTGATACGTATTTCATCTGCAGAAGTTTTATTGGGGCCGCTTCCAACTGCTGCCCAGTAATTTTTTGTTGCAGCAAGCTTTTGCGCGGTTTTTTCTATCTCCTCTCTCATAGATAGAATTTTTCTCATGTGTGATGGAATTTCCAGCATCTGTCTTATTTCTTCTGTTATAAACTCATTATTCCGTAAACGCTTTAAGCTCGCAATTTTAAGGCCCAAAAAAGCTCCCGCAATAATTTGAGAATAAAATGCCTTTGTTGAAGCCACCGACATCTCAATATCACGGCCGCTGCTTGTGTACATAACACCGTCAACCTTAAACGTAATGTCTGAATCCCTGCGGTTGACTATGGCTATGGTATAAGCCCCTCGTTCTTTAACCATATCAATGGCACGGTTTGTATCCGTTGTTGTGCCGGACTGACTAATAGCAACAATAAGCGCATCTGCCATGCTGTTTTTGTCATCATATTCATTAAGCTTAAATCCGCTAAGTTCTGATGCCTTAAATGAACGCGCAATAAAACACGACTCATCAATGTAGTAATTTAAAATATCTGAACATACTTGTGCAGCAACTCCCGCTGTACCCTGACCGACAAAATAAATCCTTTGTATTTTATTATTTGTAAACGCCTGTTGAATGGATATGGGAAAAACTTTTTCATCAAGCGTTAATACGTACCTTTGTTTCCCGTCATCCTTGATTTTCCAGCGATTCTGAAGAGTTTTTTCCACTGAAACAGGGGATTCGGAAATTTCTTTCAGGAAATAATGTGGAAACTTATGACGGTCTATATCTCTTGATGTTATCTGCGTATGTTTTATATCCTTTTCCCCGATTTCAACCCGGGTTCCGTCATAAAACATTGCTTTAATGCCCTGAAGGGCTCCACCGGATTCCTGGCTGAGCACAAAAATCTGTCCCTGGGTTGCGCCATCCTTTCCTTCAACAACCTTTTCTCCGTCCATTTTGAGATAAAACGGAGTCTGCTCGACAAAACCGTAAACTTCAGAGGTCGGCAGATAATGGTTTTCAGATAGACCTATAAAAATAGCCTGACCGCTGCCTTTATGAGCAAGAAAAAGTTTGCCGGGAGCAAGGTTTGAATGCATGAATATGGCATGTGAGCCTTTAAAATCATTGACCGCCAGACGAAATGCTTCTTCCGGATCATTCCCCTGTAATATATATTTTTCAATTTGCAGCGGGATTATTTTTGTATCTGTCGTAATGTCTTTATGTATAAGATTGCCTTTGCTTTCATATTCTTCTTTAAGCTTAATGTAATTGTCGATATCTCCGTTAAGACAGACGTGAATTATTCCGTTTTTATCTGATATATTTTTAGTGCCTTTATTATCTACCAGATGACAGTTGGGTTCAGTAATAGCCCCGATTGAAGCCCAGCGAGTATGGGCTCCAATAGTATGATATTTATGCTGGCATGAGATAACTATTTGAAAAATCGGATCATTTTTTATCTGATTCCTCAAAAAAACAACATTGTCTCCAAGGCTTCCTATTTCAGCGGCAATCTTATAGGTAATGGCAATGCAAACACATTTCTCTTTGCTTTCATCCTTTGTTTCATGGACATCTATGCCCATGTTGACAAGCACATCATGGCTTGATCGTACCCTGAACTGATCAGGAAGATCAATATTATCTGATTTGCCCAGCTTTTCTTTAAATCTTTCAAACTCTGCTTTTTCAAGGATAAACATAAGAGATATGCCTGCTGAATCGCGGCCCCTTACTTCAAGACGGTCTATACCGTTTAGAACTGCATTGATGTTTTTTACGATTTTTAAGGCGGAAAAAGTAATGGAGTCAAAATTTTGGTTTAAAAGCTCCCCAACTTTGACAATATTATCCAGGAATTCAAAAGTAATGCACCATGAAATATCCTTCAGGTCTTCAAGCCTGCGAGACATTGTATCAACTATATCAGCATCAAGCCGTCCCATATTATCAGACAGCAATTTTGATTCCCTGTCTATGATGTAATTAAGATTGTCAGATAATTTTGAAAGTTTGTTTTGGATATCTTTTTCAGCAAAACATTCAGCAAAATAATCGTCTGCCTTTAAAGACTGAACAGAATGCAGAAATGAAGATATAAGTTCTTGACCACCCAAATAATCAATCAGATAATCATTAATTAAATTTTGAGTGTAGTCCATGCAGCCTTTTGTGCCAATCTTCATGACCACATCATTCAGGGAAGCTATATTTATATGGTCGGCTTTTTTTTCTTTTTTCTTAAAAGAAACAAGCCCTGCAATACCGCAACAAAGGATATTTTCACTGCAAGGAAAAAAAACAATGGAATTGTCCGGCAAACCTGCGGTGCTCCTTCCAAAATAGACATCAGATAAAAGATAAGGAAGAACAAAGCCGATTATTCCTTTAACAATACTGATAATTTTCTTTAGATATTTCATAAATATTTCCATTTGAAATTGTTTAACCGCTATCTCTATCAAGATCTGTCTCGTTTTTTGCAAAATAATCGTGAAAATATTGTTTTATTGCCATACGAGCATATTGACTTGCTCTTATTCCTATATATTTTTCATGAGTCACAATAACAGATACGACAATTTTTCCGGATCCTTCCTTTTCCTCAGCAAAACCCACAAACCAGTCATATCTGCCATCGTGTTTTTTAGTGTCTATAGAACCCGTTTTGCCGCCTATATTCAGCTTTGAAAGAATATGATCGGTTCGGTAACCTCTAAATACTTTACTGCAAGTGCCTGAACGTATTGATGCCCTCATGAGGCGGTTAACTATATTTGATGATTCGGACGTTACCGCCTGGTTCATAGTCACCAAATGGCTGCGATAAATGGTATGACCCTTGCCATCAATTATTTGATCAACAATTGTAGGTTCTATCATCCTGCCCTGATTAAGTATCGCGGAGCTTATAACGGCTCCGTGAATAGGTGATATTTTGGTTTCATGGTTAAAACCACAGGCAACTTCAGCCCAGCGATAAGGATCATCAGATAAAGAAACAGAACTCGGAGAAAGTGGAATCTCAAAATTAATTTTTCGGTTAAAGCCAAATGCTAATGCATATTCTTCAAGATTATTTTTACCAAGGTGATGCTCTCCGATTTTTCCGAATA
>JAJSZP010000043.1 GCA_030262775.1 Deltaproteobacteria bacterium
AAAAAAATGGGAACAACTCAATCTTATTTCAGCAAGGCCCTATGGGTTTTGCTGAGAACGGCCTTATAGGTCGAATTCAAACCACGTTTTATAAGCGTGGTTATTGATTTTATATCTTGACTTTTCAATAAGTTGGATGCGCACCTCGGCGGGTTTTTTATGTCTGAAATCTATCAGCGTTACGAAAAACCAGTTTTAAATATTGACCAGCAGCTTGAGCTTCTTATTAATCAAGGGCTGATTGTTAAAAACCCCAAACGTATTCTCCATTATCTTTGCTTTATAGGCTACCACCGCCTTTCCGGTTATTTTCGAACTTTCCAGCTTCAAAATATTTCTGAGTACATTTTTAAAAAGGGCACTGCATTTGATTCTATAATATCGCTCTATATTTTTGACAGAAAGCTCAGGTTATTGGTTATGGATGCGGTAGAAAGAATTGAGGTTGCCGCAGCAAATCAAAGGAGGTAATATTGGAAAAAAAGATATTAAAATGAAGCCTGTATCCTGTTTGGCACATTATCGCGATGTTGATGCTGCCAATCATAGCGTTAAAACGCATTTAGTTGAAACTTCTCTATTTGCAAAAAAATTTGCAGGCAAAATAGGGTTGGATCTGATCGGTGAGCCGTTAGGGCTACTTCATGATTTTATGATATGGATTGAGATGGGAAAGAACGGAAAAATGGAGGGGTATGGACAAAAAATATTACGCACACAGTCTGGATGGAAAACCACCCTCTGACTGGCAGCCGCTGGAAGAACACCTAAAAAACGTGGCAAGGATAGCCGCTGAATTCGCTGACTATTTTGATGCACGAGTATGGGGTTCCATATTAGGAAAAAACCATGACCTTGGTAAAGGCACCAAGCCTTGGCAGGCGTATTTGCGTCAAGCAAATGATATTATCGATGAGTTTGCCCCGTTTTATGAAGGTCATCCAACCCATGCTTTTGTTGGTGCACAGTGGCTTCATAAACATTCTGTGGAAGCAGGAAAATTGCTGGCATACTGTATTGCCGGACACCATGGAGGATTACCGAACTGGAACGATGTTTCAAACTCGGCATTAGAAGCAAAACTTCAGCAACAGTATCCTAAAGTTGAGATACCTCATTCAGTTCCCAATTATCCCGAAAACCTACCCTTTTCATCTGATTCCAAGCGATTTGGTTTTCAATTGCAATTTTTCGTGCGAATGCTTTTTTCATGTCTGGTGGATGCGGACTTTCTTGATACAGAAGCCTCGCTGGACAAAATGAAGTCGGGCTGGCGTTCCAGCTACCCAGAAATTGATAAGCTTCACGGAAAATTTTGGATAAATTTCAAAATGCTGCGTGACAAAGCTGACCAAACAACAAAAGTAAACCAACAACGTGAGCATGTTCTCAACAATTGTTTACAAGCAGCTGAATTAGATCCAGGGTTATTTTCACTAACTGTTCCAACGGGCGGCGGCAAGACCTTGGCGTCATTGGCCTTTGCCCTGAATCATGCAAAAAAACAGGGAAAGTGGAGAGTCATCTATGTCATTCCTTTTACCAGTATTATTGAGCAAAATGCCAAAGTGTTTCGCGATATGCTTGGTGACGATGCTGTTTTGGAACATCATTGTAACTTTTTCCCTGATGATTCGGATTGGAAAACCAGGCTGGCCTCAGAAAATTGGGATGCCCCTGTTGTAGTTACAACGAATGTTCAGTTTTTCAATTCTTTCTACTCTAATAAGCCGGCGAAGTGCCGTAAGCTTCACAATGTAGCGAACAGTATCATTGTATTTGATGAAGTTCAGGCTATTCCGGTTGAGAAGTTGCAACCATGCCTTGAGGTTATCAAAGAGCTGTCGCTGAATTATGGCGTTACATCAGTTTTGTGTACGGCCACGCAACCTGCGATTGAGTTTTCAGAAAAATTCAAATCTGGACTTAAGGATGTCAGAGAAATAATTAATGATGTTCCCGCGCTTTTTTCCGCCTTGAAACGGACAGAGGAGATTTTTGTCGGAAAACTCAACGTCCAGGAGGTTGCAGATCAACTTTTAGCACATGAACAGGTATTGTGTATCGTGAATACTCGACAGCAGGCCCTCGACATATTTAATGCATTACCGGAATCTGATTCAAACATCCACTTAAGCGCCTTGATGCACCCGGCTCACCGAACTGAAAAACTTGATAAAATAAAGAATCAATTGTCACCCACAACCAAAATGCCGTGCAGGGTGGTCAGCACACAACTGATAGAAGCCGGAGTTGATGTTGATTTTCCCTGTGTATTTCGGGCGGTAGCTGGAATCGACAGTATTGCCCAGGCGGCAGGGCGATGCAACCGCAATGGATTGAGCAAAACCCCATGCAATGTGTCTGTTTTTGAATTTCCTGAAGAGTCTGGCTGTTCCTTTTTCCGTCATGCAGCGCAATCGGCTGCAAAACTATTCCTACCTTTTGCGGGGAAACTCACTGTTCCTGAATGTGTTCGGAAATATTTTGCGGATTTCTTCTGGAAAAATGAAGGGCGGATGGATGAGGACGGTATTATCGAGAATCTGTGTCGTCCAGCGCAATCGGGGAATATTCAGTTCAAGGATATCGCCCAATTCCGAATGATTAAATCGGCAACTATCCCCGTTGTCGTTGCCTTGGAAAAAAATGCTGTCGAATTGATACGAGCACTTGAATTTGCGGAACACAAAGGAGGAATTCTCAGGAAGCTCCAGCAGTTTAGCGTCCAGATATATCCCTATCAGTTTGAAAAAACAAAAGATTGGTTGGAGAACCCAGTGCCGGGAGTTTGGGTCTTACGGTCAGATATACTTTACTCCAGGACAACAGGGCTTAAGTGCAGCCCGCCGGAAGGAAATGCGTTTTTTGGATAAAAGAGAGGAGGTGTGAGAATGAGCTATGGAATAAAGTTGAAAGTGTGGGGAGACTATGCGTTATTCACCCGTCCGGAAATGAAGGTAGAAAGGGTTTCCTATGATGTGATGACGCCCTCCGCTGCCCGAGGAATATTGGAAGCCATTTATTGGAAACCTGCAATTCTCTGGGTCATTGATCGCATCCATGTATTAAGGCCTGTTCGTTTTGAAAACATTAGACGCAATGAACTGGCCAACAGGGTTGCGGTGAATAAGCGTGATATGGACGAAGGCAAGCCGGTCTGCCGTTACATAGAAGATGATCGCCAGCAACGGGCATCCATGGTACTGCGTGATGTCGCTTATTTGATTGAAGCCCATTTTGAGTTAACGGGCAGTGATGATGATCAGGGGAAACATTTGGCGATTTTTGAGCGGCGGGTAAAGAAGGGTCAATGCTTTCACCGCCCCTATTTTGGCTGCCGGGAATTCCCTGTAAATTTTGAGTGGTGTGACGAAATTCCTGCTACGCCATTTTCCGGGGAACAGAACTTGGGGTATATGCTGCACGATATTGACTTTGCCAATGATATGACCCCACGCTTCTTCAGGGCGGTTATGCAGGACGGCATCATCAACTGCAGGCAGGAGGTGGTCTCATGATATTTCAATCGTTGATTACACTCTATGATCGCCTCGCGAAATCTGATGATGAAGTGCCTCCCTATGGTTTCAGTGTTGAAGATATCGGCTTTGTCATCACTATTGACAAAACAGGGAATCTAATCGGGCAACCCGAAGATTTACGGATAAAAATCAAGGCCAACACCTTTGATTTCTGTAAATCGGTTGTTCCTTATTCGAATAAAGTGGATGTCAGATCTGGGAATGCCTCTACCACACCAAATTTCATAGTGGATAAGGTGGACTATGTGTTTGGGATGTCAGGAAAGTCGAAAAAGGAGGTGTATCATGAATCTTTTAAAAAACGGATTGATGATGTCTGTGGTGTTTCCAAAGATGATGGTGTTCTTGCTGTCAGATCATTTCTTTCCAGTTGGAATCCGGAAAATTCAGGAGAATTAGAAGGCTGGAAGGAGATGTGCGGCATCCATGGAAAATGGGTTGCTTTTCGATTGCAGGGTGATTCGAAATTCATCCATGAACGTTTGGATGTAAAAAAACTGTGGTCTGACTTTATTGCTAAGAAAGAGTTCCCCCAGGGAATCAGTTTTCTGGATGGTGGGGTCCATGATCTGCAGCCACAATATGCACAGTTCAAGTTCGGATCAGGGGCATCGTTGGTTTCATTCAATGAGGTGGCTTACGAGTCCTATAGAAAAAGAAAAGGTGAGAATGCCCCTATTTCAGTTGAGGCGGAATTTAAAAGTTCTTCGGCGCTCAAGTTTCTGCTTCGCAGCAAAACCCAACGCATACGGATAGGAGATGCGGTTACAGTCTTCTGGGCAGAGCGGGCATCGCCTGTCGAAATCTTTTTCGGACAGGTAATGAATCCATCGGTTGAAGATAGGGGTGCGGCAATCACTGTTCAGAAATTTCTGGAAGCCGTTCGCAGGGGATCGTTACCAAGGGATATTGAAGGAGACAAGAATCTGAAATTTTACATTCTGGGGCTTTCTCTCAACAAGGCTCGTCTTGCCCTTCGTTTTTGGCATGTTTGTTCAGTAGGTGAATTGATGGTACGTTTTCGCGATCATTTCAGTAATCTTGAAATGGAACGATCTGACAGAGATATTCAATTCCCCGGCGTATGGCATCTACTTAAAGAAACTGCCCGAGAAACAAAAAATATCTCTCCGGTTTTGGGTGGTACTTTAATGCGTTCAATTTTAACCAGCATGAATTATCCTCAGAATCTTTTTCAAGGTGTTATCGGCCGTATTCGTGCGGATCAGCGAATTAATTATTTAAGAGCTTCAATACTAAAGGCAGTTTTACAAAGAAACCATAAAAAGGAGGTTCCAATGGCTTTAGACACAGAAAGGAGAGATGTTTCGTATTTGCTCGGCCGTTTGTTTGCCGTGCTTGAAAAAGCGCAATTGGACGCATTGGGCAAAGTCAACGCAACCATAAAAGATCGTTTCTTCAGCGCGGCATCCGCCACACCCGCAAGCGTCTTTCCACGGTTGCTTCGTCTTTCTCAACACCATATCGAAAAGGCGGAATATGGTCACGTTTCCGACCGCCGTATTTCAGAGATCATGGAACATATTAATGTGTTTCCCTCACACTTGAATTTGCAGGATCAGGGATTGTTTGCCATTGCTTACTACCAGCAAAAGAATGCCCTGTATAAAAAAAATGAAACCAAAACCGAAGGAGGAAAATAATGAGAGAGCCTATCAAAAACCGCTATGAGTTTGTCCTGTTGTTTGACGTGAAAAATGGCAACCCCAACGGTGATCCGGATGGTGGCAACATGCCTCGTATTGACCCAGAGACCGGGCATGGAATCACAACTGATGTCTGCTTGAAGCGCAAGGTGCGAAACTATGTTGATTTGGTCAAGGATAATCAAACGCCCTACATTATTTATGTGAAGGAAAAAGCAATTCTCACTGAACGTAGACAGCCAGCTTACGAAGCTGTGGCAGATGAGAAAGATAAATCAACGAAGATTAGTAAAGCGCGGGCATGGATGTGCAAAAACTTTTTTGATGTTCGGACATTTGGAGCGGTCATGTCTGTGAAGCAAAATAATTGTGGTCAAGTTCGTGGGCCTGTTCAGTTTGCCTTCGCGCAAAGTATTGATCCTATTGTTCCGTTGGAGGCCAGCATTACCCGCATGGCAGTTGAAACCAGGAAAGAATCGGACTCACAAGATGGTGATAATCGAACAATGGGACGTAAAACATATATACCTTATGGCCTTTATGAAGTTCACGGCTTCATTTCCGCCCCATTAGCAAAACAGACAGGATTCTCCGAAGATGACCTGGAACTTTTCTGGAATGCCCTACTGAACATGTTTGACCATGACCATTCTGCGGCCAGGGGGGAAATGGCGGCACAAAAGCTCATAGTATTCAAACACACGAATGAGCTTGGCAATGCCCCTGCCCACAAGTTGTTTGACCTTGTAAAAGTAAAACGTGCAACAGATGAATCTATTCCGGCTCGCGCATTTTCAGATTACAATGTTACCATAGATCGAAACAATATACCGCAAGGAGTGAGTCTCGAAGAAAAGCTATAAAAAGTACAGTGAAGGCGACCTGCTTCCCATCGCCGCCTTGTAGCATATCAAAAAAATCATGTACCCATAACCAGATAGTACAGGCGGAGCGGTTGAAGGAAAAAAATAGCAACGTGGAGCAATAACAATGATTCGAAAGGCAGGAAAGATCGAAAGCATTAATTCCGACCTTGGCGAAATCGTATTGTATCAGTCTGAGGACGGTCAGGCCTCACTGGATGTTCATCTCCAGGATGAAACTGTCTGGCTCAGTCAGAAACAGATAGCCTCTCTTTTTGAAACGGAAAGAAGTGTTGTAACCAAACATATTAACAATATTTTTCGGAGTGAAGAATTAGATAAAAAGGCAGTATGTGCAAAATTTGCACATACTGCTGGTGACGGTAAAACTTACCAGACGAATTATTACAATTTAGATGTCATTATAGCGGTAGGTTATCGGGTGAATGCTAAACGCGGCACACAGTTTCGCATCTGGGCTACCACCATTCTAAAAGACCATCTCGTGCGTGGTTATTCGCTTAATCGGCGCAGACTGGCCGAGAAAGGGGTTGAAGATGTGCGGCAGGTTTTGAGCCTGCTTGCAGGCACCCTGGAAAGTCATAACCTTGTCAGCGACGAAGGGCTGGCCGTTCTGGAAGTTGTCAACCGCTATGCAAGAACATGGCAGCTTCTTGTGCAATATGACGAAAACAATCTGCCGGTTCTGGAGACAAAACACGTTGCCAAGTCCGGCCTGGAGATTGATAAGGCCCGTCAAGCCATTGTGGCCTTGAAAAAAGAGTTGATGGTCAGGAAAGAGGCGAGTGAAATCTTTGGCCAGGAGCGTGGTAATGCTCTTTCCGGAATTATCGGAGCAGTACAGCAAACATTCGGCGGTAATGATCTTTATCCAGGCGTTGAAGAAAAGGCGGCCCATCTCCTCTACTTCGTGATCAAGGATCATCCTTTCACGGATGGTAACAAGAGGATCGGCTCTTTTCTTTTCCTGTTGTTTCTCAAGAGGAATGACTTGCTGGATCAAAAAAACTTCAGCAACAAGGCGCTCGTGGCGCTTGCCCTTCTGACGGCCGCCAGTGAACCGGTGCAGAAGGAATTGATGATTCGGCTTATTGTGAACCTTATTTCGGAGGAAGGCTGATACTGAAAAGTTTCAGGATTTTTTCATATGTACTCAGAAGACGACCTCATCCCCCTATCCGCTTTGCAACATCTGATTTTCTGCGAGCGGCAGTGTGCCCTGATTCATATCGAACAGATCTGGGCTGAAAACCTTTTTACTGCCGAAGGAAAGATTATGCACGAGCGTGTTCATGAGGCAGACCGGCAATCCAGAGGCAATGTTCGCATTGAGTACAGCATGTGGCTTCGCTCATTGCGGCTTGGGCTGATCGGCAAGGCCGATGTCGTCGAGTTTCATCGGAAAACGGATTCGCTGAAAGCAGGATCGGAAGTATGGGTGCCGTTTCCCGTGGAATACAAACGCGGCAAACCCAAAAAGGATAATTGCGACAAAGTGCAGCTTTGCGCTCAGGCACTGTGCCTGGAAGAAATGCTGGATGTTGAAGTCCCATGCGGTGCGCTCTTTTACGGAAAAAAACGCCGGCGTACAGATGTTGTTTTTGATGACTCGTTACGACAGCAGACCGAAGACACGGCAATGCGTCTTCACGAACTGATTGCATCCGGCCGGACTCCAAAACCAGTATATATGAAAAAGTGTGACAGTTGTTCACTGGTCAAGATATGTTTGCCGAAAACTATTGAAAGAAAACGTTCCGTAAAACCTTACTTGTCGGGAGTGATTCGAGAATCATGAAAAAACACCTTAATACCCTTTTCGTAACTACGCAGGGAGCCTATCTTGCAAAAGAAGGTGAATCAGTTATCGTAAGGGTGGAAAAAGAAACCCGTCTGCGCGTCCCTGTTCATACGTTAGGAGGGATTGTCTGTTTCGGCAATGTTGGTTGCAGCCCGTTTTTGATGGGATTTTGCGCCGAACGTGATGTGGCAATCAGTTTTTTGTCTGAGTATGGGCGCTTTCTTGCAAGGGTGCAGGGACCTGTTTCCGGAAACGTTCTGCTTCGCAGAGAGCAATACCGCAGGGCAGATGACATGACATTTTCTGCTCAAATGGCAAGATTTGTACTTACCGGCAAGGTTGCTAACTGCCGCACTGTATTGCAGAGGGCATTAAGAGACCACTCCGATAAGCTTGATACAGATCAAGTCGGTCAAGCGTCAAGGCAAATTAACGGTTCTCTGAGGCGCTTGCAGGAAGATATGCCTTTGAATTCTCTGCGGGGCATTGAAGGCGATGCAGCGCATGTTTATTTTAAAGCGTTTGATCACCTGATCACCTCTCAAAAAGGAGATTTTTCTTTTAAGGATCGAAATCGGCGACCTCCATTGGATAACGTGAATTGCCTGCTCTCATTTTTATACACACTTGTAATGCACGATGTCCGTTCTGCCCTTGAATCAGTGGGATTGGATCCAGCGGTTGGTTTTTTGCACAGAGATCGTCCAGGCAGATCGGGTCTTGCGCTTGATCTGATGGAAGAATTTCGTCCTTTTATTGCAGACCGCTTGACGCTTTCATTGATAAATCTTTCACAGGTGCAAAAAAAAGGATTTAAAAAATCAGAATCAGGCGCTGTATTAATGGATGAAAAGACAAAAAAGACAGTTTTGGTCGCATACCAGAAACGAAAACAGGATGAGATAATGCATCCGTTTATTGAAGAAAAGGTCACAATCGGCTTGTTGTTTCACATGCAGGCATTATTGCTGGCTCGTTACTTACGCGGTGATCTGGATGGTTATCCACCTTTTATCTGGAAATAAAATCAAGAAGTTAGTGGCATCCTTCACGACAAGTCAAAAGTAATTTAACACTTTGTTAATCTTGTATTGTTGATATTATTTATGAATTCAAGAAAAACCGGTTTTGAAAAGTCCTTTATATGCTAATGAACTTGTTTTATCGCTATCCAATAAATTCAAATAGTTAGATGTCATTATCAAAAAGTATGCCAAATGATATTGATTTCAAATTTCCAGTTTCGACATCGGCATTCAATTCGATAAAACACGCTTTTTCGAAAAAAGTGTAAACTGGTGAATGAAGGATGCCAGGTTAGTCAATGAGTTTTTACGTTTTATGTTGCCCTGGCTTACGGGGGCATGGATTGAACTGTGTGGAAATAGAGAGGAAACAAGATGTTTGTACTGGTCAGCTATGATGTTGCCACCAGTAAGGATGGAGGGCAGCGCCGTCTGCGCAGGGTGGCGAGGGCGTGTCTGGATTATGGGCAGCGGGTTCAGTATTCCGTTTTTGAGTGTATAGTTGATCCTGCACAGTGGACAGTTTTGCGCCAAAGGTTGATTGATGAGATTGATACGAAGAAAGACAGCCTCAGGTTTTATTTCCTGGGTTCAAACTGGAGGCATCGCGTAGAACACGTAGGAGCCAAGAAAACAGTCGACCAAGAGGGGCCATTGATTGTTTGAACTCGTCTGCGAACCTGAAGCTCACAAGTGGCTGTATCCGATATCGCTTCTACAGGGGGCTTTACCTATGCGGCATATATTGCCAAAGTGGTTCGCACCGCGTGTAATGTGTTGAAAATAAGGCGTTCGCCAAAAATCTTTTTTGATTATCGAAAATATTATACGTTGAAAAAACAGATTCGCAGAAAACAGCAAATAAGCTTTTTAAATTTAATTAGTTAGAAAGGAACTGTCGCTCCCCATGCGGGAGCGTCGCTCCCCATTATAACCGGGGCAGAAACCAAGCCGAAAGCAACAGTCGCTCCCCATGCGGGAGCGTCGCTCCCCATGCGTTTTGCAACAAAACCGGTAAGAAGCGCCACGCTGGGGTCGCTCCCCATGCGGGAGCGTCGCTCCCCATGCGGGAGCGTGGATTGAAGCCAAAATATTACATCACACGCAGACGACAAAACAGGTCGCTCCCCATGCGGGAGCGTGGATTGAAGCTTTCTATAGGGGTATCGCTCATTAGAATATTACCGGTCGCTCCCCATGCGGGAGCGTGGATTGAAGCTGATCGGTGTCCCTTTTCGTTATAACGGAGGACATGGTCGCTCCCCATGCGGGAGCGTGGATTGAAGCTGGCGAACAAGCGAGTCACCTGCGGGGCGGACGGCTGGTCGCTCCCCATGCGGGAGCGTGGATTGAAGCTTTTGAAATGTAATAAATGCCTAAAGGCAAACTTGTGGTCGCTCCCCATGCGGGAGCGTGGATTGAAGCTTAACTGATATAATCATATCTATTGCCTCACCGATGTGGTCGCTCCCCATGCGGGAGCGTGGATTGAAGCTTACGACTTAGCAAGCGAAGCGCGGTAGTTGATGTGGTCGCTCCCCATGCGGGAGCGTGGATTGAAGCATAATTGGATCAAGAAGCATGGGATTAAAAAAGTGGTCGCTCCCCATGCGGGAGCGTGGATTGAAACTTTTTTTACCCTCCTTACCCTGCCCTCGACCGTAGTGGTCGCTCCCCATGCGGGAGCGTGGATTGAAACTAGTTGTAAGTACTGATTATATCCTTTATCAACTGGTTGTGGTCGCTCCCCATGCGGGAGCGTGGATTGAAACTAGGTACTACGGACCTATTATGGCAGCAAACTTGTGGTCGCTCCCCATGCGGGAGCGTGGATTGAAACAGGCCATTGCTATTGAGAAGGGAATCAATATCTATGTGGTCGCTCCCCATGCGGGAGCGTGGATTGAAACAGGTTATTGAAAGGTTGTGGAGATCAGTCAAATACGTGGTCGCTCCCCATGCGGGAGCGTGGATTGAAACAGGCCTTTGGCGGCTTGGTACATGCCCTTATGGAGTCGCTCCCCATGCGGGAGCGTGGATTGAAACAGACAGGCAAAACAACTTAAAGGCGGTATCCGAAGTCGCTCCCCATGCGGGAGCGTGGATTGAAACTAGGTACTACGGACCTATTATGGCAGCAAACTTGGTCGCTCCCCATGCGGGAGCGTGGATTGAAACAATTTGGTTGTAAATTTGCTCTCCTTGATTTCTCAGGTCGCTCCCCATGCGGGAGCGTGGATTGAAACGTGTAACCATCGACATAAATGTGTTTTTAAATCCGTCGCTCCCCATGCGGGAGCGTGGATTGAAACAAAAGTCTTTTGAGAGATACATACGAGGATCTTGGTCGCTCCCCATGCGGGAGCGTGGATTGAAACTGATTTTTGATGATAAAACAAAAAAATAAACTAGTCGCTCCCCATGCGGGAGCGTGGATTGAAACGATCTTAAAAAAGCGTTAGACCTAAAAACTAAAGGTCGCTCCCCATGCGGGAGCGTGGATTGAAACAAAACTCAAGTGAATACACGAAAGTAAAGCCAGTCGCTCCCCATGCGGGAGCGTGGATTGAAACTCATACTGCTATATGTCCGACTAAAAAGCATCGAGTCGCTCCCCATGCGGGAGCGTGGATTGAAACTTATCTGCGAAGTAACTTCGATATTTTCATTGGTGTCGCTCCCCATGCGGGAGCGTGGATTGAAACGTTAATTGCAGTCACTAAAACAGACCTCAAAAAAGAGTCGCTCCCCATGCGGGAGCGTGGATTGAAACTACAACTTGTCAACTAAAGGTGTAAAACCAAAACACGTCGCTCCCCATGCGGGAGCGTGGATTGAAACTACCAAAAAAATGACCCATTTGAGCGGGCACGAAGTCGCTCCCCATGCGGGAGCGTGGATTGAAACAAAAGAACACCCCGGCCCACACCAAATTAACGGCCGTCGCTCCCCATGCGGGAGCGTGGATTGAAACTAGTTGGGGGGCGGGGGAGTCTCTGCCGCGTTCGAGTCGCTCCCCATGCGGGAGCGTGGATTGAAACCAATAACAAGCGATGTTGTGGATGTGGATGGAGGCGTCGCTCCCCATGCGGGAGCGTGGATTGAAACTGCCTTACGGCAAAACTTGCTCTGCAGGGCTTTTGTCGCTCCCCATGCGGGAGCGTGGATTGAAACCGTCAAATGATTCGCCTATTGAATCTCCGACAGCAGTCGCTCCCCATGCGGGAGCGTGGATTGAAACTTATTACCGGATTGATGATACAATCCGATATCATTTGGCAGGCACCATTTTAGCCGTAAGGTGGACCGGGTTTTCTGTATTCAACCCAACACCCTGCCGCTGTTCGAGATCGTGCTGAAGGTCGTGGTGATCGGAGGATTGCTTCGGCAGGGATAATAGGAACCACGGGCGGGTTTGCGACCAAGGATACTCTGGCGAATTTTTTTGCTGGTGTATTTATCCTTGCATATGGGCCGTACAAAAGTGGAGACTTCATAATTCTTGAAAGCGGAACAAGGGGTGTGGTTACGGATGCGATCAGCCGGAGCCACGGGTCCGCGAGTTCGGAGACACCGGGCTTTTGTTCGAACTTCTTGCCTGGATCGACGATATAGTGTACATAGGCCTTGTACTCAACAGACTCAACATTGATATGGAATTTTTGTGGACATCCAATCCAATATACTTTATTCTTTTTCTCATGATCTGCCTCCCTTTTGTTTATGGCTCTGAATTGCATTACTTCTGGTACTAATACAATTTAACCCGTGTTTATAAAAAAGGCAGGTTTTTTATGTGTCAACCATAATATCTATAAAATCTACAAAACGTTCAACAAAGCAGGGATAGAGGCCATCTACTCAAAGCATGACATGTACATAGAACAAATGCCGGAAACAACCAGGATGTTTTCAGGCCAGAGCCGTGAATAAGGGGAGCGTTATCATATGAAATTAGGAATAGTTGGTCTTGCCAGGTCAGGGAAGTCTACCGTATTTGAGGCTTTAACAAAAAATATCATAAAAACCGGGAGTAAAGAGAAAAACCGTATAGCCGCTGTAAAGGTTCCTGATAAACGCGTGGATGTTCTGAGCGATTTCTATAAACCCAGGAAAACCATTTACGCGCAGGTGGAGTATTTTCTTCCTGGCATAGGCAGCCAAACGATAGATAAAAACAAAAATCAAGACATCTGGGCTAAAACAAGAGATTGCGATGCTTTGATCCATGTTGTTCGCAACTTTGCAGGATTTGGTTTTGAAGAACCAGATCCTTTCAGTGATTTTATTAAACTTGATCAGGAATTTATTATTGAGGATTTTGTTGTTATTGAAAAACGTCTTGAGCGTTTGGAGCAGGACATGCAGCGCGGCAGAGCTGTAAATAAGGAGGAAGTTGCTCTTTTAAAAGAATGCCTTGACAATCTTGAAAAAGAGATACCTTTAAGAAAAAATAGCAAGCTATTCTCTGCGCCTATTTTAAAGGGTTATGCTTTTATCTCAGCAAAGCCAAAGCTGATGATATTTAACAATGAAGATGACGACGACAAAATTCCCGATGCAGAAGATATAACTTCCAAAGAAGACTGCATGGTATTAAGGGGCAAGCTGGAACAGGAACTTGCGCAGATGTCTGTTGAAGATGCAGAAGACTTTCTTAATGAGTTTAATATTACTGCTTCTGCTATGGACAGGGTTATTAAGCGGTCATATGCGCTGCTGGGTCTTATCGCTTTTTTTACTGTTGGCGAAGATGAGGTAAGGGCATGGACAATAAAGAAAGGAGCAACAGCGCTTGATGCTGCCGGAGTGATTCACACAGACTTCCAGAAAGGATTTATACGTGCAGAGGTTCTTTCCTATAACGATCTTATGGATGCCGGTACATATAATGAGGCAAGAAAGAAAGGCACTGTTAAACTTGAGGGCAAAGAATACTGCGTTCAGGATGGGGATATTATAAATTTTCGTTTTAATGTTTAGTCAAAAACAAATTTTTTCTCTACACCTTTTTTGTGAGCATAACGCTTTTTCTTCTGTCAACCCCGTTTCTTCTGTCAACCCAGTTTCTTCTGTCTTTGTCAGACCTTCTTTCAGGGAAATAATTTGTGTATGAAAAGTTTCTTCTTTCAACGCCGGAACGTATGCCGCCATTATCCAATATGTATGTATATGTATCATTCATGCTTTACCCTTCGAGACATTTCATAATCATTGAGACAGCATAGGTTATGCAAACAGTTGGGGTAGCTTTATGTTTTACTCAACTGAATCGTCGATTTTATCATATCCGTCTCGTTATGGGTGAATTGCAGGGCATTCGCTGTAGCTCACTACAGCTTCACGCCTTGTGGCTACGGCAAACTTGACACCTGCAGGATTTAGGTGCTATTTATTTTAAGTACGCATTATTTATACCAAAAAGAGTGTCTAAAATATATATAAAAACGTATCAAATAGTTACAATTTTTTCAATAAAAAATAACACCTAATTTAATGTGTAATTTATGTTACTTTATGAAAAAATTTACATATATTATTATTTCTTTAATTCTATAGGATTCAGTAAGGTCAGGTTAGATTTTTACATGTAACCGGCAACGTTTTTGTTCTTTGAAAAAGAATAAATCTGTTGACGAAATGTTGTGAGGATAAGATCTTTTTAAGATAATCAATAAAGTTGGCACAGATATCGAAAGGCAACCCCCGTGCCAACCTCGCTACATTTTTGAATTTTTCCAGGCATTTTGTTCTCCTTTTATGAAGACAAGTATGTGTCAATACTTATTTCTAAGTTTATCATAATTATTGATAAAAATCAAGTAGTTTCTATGTCTTTATGCTTAAGTTTATGACATTGCTTTATTGACAACTGTGCGTTATCGTGCCATTAATAAAATATTTGAATCTTCCTTGCTGCCAACAGAAACCAAGTAGTGGGCCTTTCGGGTGAAAAAATGCGAAAGAAACGATCCGTGAACAAATGCTGTTTTGTCGCAATAGTTGCAATTTTGACCTCATTTCTTCTTTGTGCGTGCGGAGGACCCCGTCTGCCATTAGAGAAGATCAGGACTTCGCTAAAGGGCGTACCCACGTATTCAATAGTTCTCGACGACATGAAGGAGGAAGGCAACTTATTCAAGACTCATTACCATAAGTACAGTATAATCACGGAAAATAAGGTTACAAAGACTGATTGGCTGGAAGTGCCTGAGAACTATTTTAAGCAGAATGTCTCTTTTTTGGGTATGACTATCTGGGTCAAGAAAGATGGAAAAGAGAGTAAGGGCATAGGGCCGCCTGGTTATGAGTATGTCGGTGATACGCGGTATGGACAGTGGAACACGAATTCATCGGGCCAGTCGTTCTGGGCATTTTACGGGCAATACCACTTTATCTCTGCTATGTTGGGGCATGGCCCGATTTTCCGCAACCATTATACCAATTATACCAGATCCCGTACGCAAAATCAGCCTTATTATGGGCCTAACAAGGAATACGGCACCAATGGGTCTTTGACCAAAAAGCAGAAACCAAATTTCTACTCTCGGCGAACGACCAAAATGAGGGCTAAGCAGTCTTCTTTTTCCGACAGGGTCAATCAACGCGTCGGTCGGACCCGAACAAGCGCCCGCGGTCGGAGCGGCACCTGGGGGAAATAGTCTATGAAACTTGATACAATAATTACCGGCCTGATCCTGATCGTTGCTTTTTACGTTTTGTTATTTATCGGCAAGATAATCAACGATCTGCTGCATCGTGAATACAAACTCAACTTTGAGTTGGTCGAAAAGGACAATGCTGCGCTGGCCCTTGCCATGGCAGGTTACTACTTTGGCCTGGTGCTGGCTATTGGGGGAGCTCTTGTCGGACCTGGTATCAGCCTTATTGATGACCTTATGGATCTGTGCATATACGGTCTTTTAAGCATCATTCTTGTCAACGCGTCCTGGTATATTTGCGACAAACTGATCCTGTTTAAATTTCAGATCAGTGAAGAGTTGATCAGAGATCACAACCAGGGCACCGGCGCTGTTTCGGCAGGGATGAGTATTGCTTCGGGTTTCATTATTTTTGGGTCGGTGCAGGGCATGGGTGGGAGTATCTGGACTGTAATTATCTTTTGGGCTATTGGCCAGATCATCTTGATTTTGGCCGGATTGATATACAATCTTATAACTCCGTACAACATCCATGACGAGATTGAGAAAGATAACGTAGCTGCTGGTATTAGTTTCGCGGGTGCCATGATCGCCATTGGAGTCATTGTTGGCCTGGCCGCAGAAAGCGACTTTGAATCCTGGGCAACAAACTTACCTGACTATCTCGGATATGCCGCACTGGGGCTTGTCTTGCTTCCCCTGGTTCGTCTGCTAACAGACAAAATCCTTTTGCCAACAGTCAATCTCAGCGATGAAATCGCCAGCCAGGAAAAACCCAACGTGGGCGCTGCATACATTGAGGCATTCTCTTATATCGCAGCGGCTTTTATTATTTACTGGTGTGTTTAAGTATGGGAAAGTGATTTTTTCCCCATACCATAGGACAAAATGTTCCGCTTAAGCCTTGTGTTAAAAATAGCCATTTTTGCCACCGGCTGCGCGGGTATTGTAGCCGAGTTTGTCCTATCCACCCTGGCCACCTACCTTATCGGCAATGCTGTCTTTCAATGGACGATAGTTATGTCGTTGATGCTATTTGCCATGGGACTGGGCAGCCGGCTGAGCAAACTCTTTACATACAGGCTGCTAGACACATTTATCCTTGTTGAATTTGGTCTCTCCATACTTTGCTCCTCTTCGGCAGTCCTTGCTTATGGCCTGGCTGCGTATACCGCTCACATCAACCTTATCATCTATCTTGTGGCCGTGGTCATCGGCGCCTTGATAGGGTTTGAAATTCCAATTGTCATGAGGCTTAACGAGGCCCACGAGGAACTGAGAACCAACATTGCCGCTGTGATGGAAAAAGATTATTATGGCTCGCTTCTGGGAGGCTTGTTTTTCGCTTTTTTTGCGTTGCCTTATCTTGGTTTGACCTATACTCCCATCATCCTGGGCGCCATTAACTTTCTGGTGGCCTCACTCCTTTTGTGGTCATTTTTTCATCTTGTTCAAAGAAAAAAGATGGTAGTCTCCGCGTTTGCCGCCAGTTGTCTGTTACTGATTTTCCTGGCTGTCCTGGCAAAACCGATCATCATGTACAGCGAGCAGCGTCAATACAAAGACAAGATTATCTATGTGCAGCAGACTCCGTACCAAAAAATCGTGATAACCCAATGGAAGGAATATTTCTGGCTATTTATTAACGGCCAGGAACAATTTTCCAGCTTTGACGAAGAAAAATACCACGAGCCTTTGGTACACCCGGCCATGAAGCTTTCAGCCAATCGGGATAAGAT
>JAJSZP010000044.1 GCA_030262775.1 Deltaproteobacteria bacterium
ATTGATCATTCCTTCGACGTTTGGGAAGGAGCGCCTCTTGTTGAGATTCCGAAGTATGCCAGGATAAACGAGATCGATCTTATCAGCATGGGTTCTCACGTCAGAGAACAGAAAAAAAGGTGGTATCTGGGAAGCGTGGTAGAAAAGGTAAGTCTGGAGTCTTATTGTCCTGTAATTACTGTTACCAGGCCTGAAGCCCTGTTGAAGTTTGAGGAATGAGATAGTGCCCGAACAAAAATCGTTTGAATAGCTGTTTCCCCGTCATTGCGAGGAAGGCACGACCGAAGCAATCTCCTGGAAATAGGGGATTACTTCATCGTTTGTTGCTCATCCCTCGCAATGACGCCTCGGAACCATGCGCAATTCGAAACAGGAGAGAGAAAATGCTGCAAATCAATGACTTGCAGGTCAAACTTGGCGACAAGGAGATTAGGTTGTTATATTCCGAGGCCCCTGGACCCTGTGAACTGTTACAAATTTATGGAGGGTTATTATGACTACACCGCAACACTGCCCCGGTTTTGAACAGTTGCAGCACTTGCAGTCTTTTGTGTGCAAATGTTCTTACTGCGGGAAAAAGATAGAGATCTTTTCAGATGAATTTGACAAAAAACATACATGCAAAGGATGCGGAAAAAAGATCAATTTTACGCAGTGCATCCTGGAAAGTGAGGCATAGAATCATGAGGAGATGGAGAGCAGTTCTATTAGGTCTGTTTTTTGCTCTTGCCCCTTTTATTGCGCAAGGGGCGGAGATGGGCAAATTTCAGTATGAAGATTTCAAGAACCCAGAGCGGTGCAGGACCTGTCATAAGGAGATTTATCAGGAATGGCAGCAGAGCCTCATGTCTCAGTCCTTCACTCATCACTGGGATGATGTGGAATATTTCAAGCTCGCCCTACCCCACGCCCTGAAGCTGGATAAGGTGGCGGAGGTAAAAGGAGGATGCATTGCCTGCCACGCCCCTCTTGCCTTTTTGACCGGAGACATACCACCAAAAACGCCGGCAGCAGGCACACGGGCAAATGAAGGGGTAAGCTGTGAAATTTGCCACAGCATTACCGGATCAACGGAAAAAAAACCCTTTAATTTCAGTTACACCATAAAGCCTGGTAAAGTGAAGTTCGGACCGAGAAAGGACGGACGATCTTCGTTCCACGGTGTTGAGTATTCCGAATTTATCAAGAGTTCTGAACTTTGCGCCACGTGTCACGACGAGCAAAGCCCTTATGGCGCCTGGGTAAAGGAGACCTATCGGGAATGGAAAAACAGCCCTTATGCCAGGGAAGAAACAGTGTGCCAGGACTGTCACATGTATCGTGCGCCTGGCAAAGTCACGAGAAACGGAAAATTTAGATCTGATGTCGCGCATCATGCTTTTCATGGAGCTCATTTTCCTGATAAAATGAACGGAGCAGTAGATATTGCCTTGTACGCGGACGTAAAGCAAGTTAGCCCCGGGTCAAGAGTAAAGGTGAGAGCAGAGCTTTTCAATGGTAAGGTGGGGCACTATATACCATCAGGCTCTTGTGAAGAGAGAATGCTCTGGCTTGAGATGGCAGCGATTGACGCTGAAGGAAAGACCTGTTATTTGACTTTGAATAAAAAGGGTTTCAAGGGAGAAGAATATACCATTTCCAACGAAAAGGCATTGGCCTACCAGGCCATGGGCGAGATTATGGAGATAAAAGACTCTAATGGCATAAAGAGAGATGGCAATATTCCGGATGGGGCAAGAATTTTCAGAAGACCCTTTTTTGACCCCAAAGGCAGGATGACCATATGTCAATGGTATACGGCTGAAAACAGTATAGTGGATTATAGAATTGGCCCGAGGGAGACAAAGATTGAGACCTACTCGTTGGAGATACCCCAGGATATGTCACCTGGTCCTGTGAAAATTACCGCTACGCTTTACTACAGCCTTGTCCCGAGCTCAGTGGGTGAATTCCTGGAGCTTATGCCTTCAGAATATGCTCCGGTAAAGGTGAATACTGCTACTTTTGACATTGAAATAATAAAGTGAAGGTAACCGTTCGCAGGGGTCAGGCATTGGCAAACTGGTACTCTTGGGATGAGTATGCTAAGGAATAAACTTGACCATAGCCGAATTGCAATATTATTAAGTAGTTAGAATTAAGTTTATTGGGAGGAGATACGCATGAAATGCAACATAGGAACAACCGACAGGATCGTCAGAGCGGTTATAGGACTCATTGTGATTGCAGTTGGGTGCTATTTGAGCAGTTGGTGGGGAGCCATTGGCCTGTTGCCAATTTTTACATCTGCTACAGGGTGGTGTGGACTGTATACCCTTTTTGGAATATCCACGTGCAAGACAAAGGGCTAACTATCTGTCCATGCTGGGAAAAAGGCAGGCACGAGCCCTAAAGTCCCATCTGGATCTCTAACAATGCGTTTTCCTTGGCCTGCAGATCGCACAAGTAAGGGCCAACTTAGAGAAGATAGGGAAAAGAATTATTTACGGATGGAGAGGGGCTTTTTGGCTCTCTCCATCTGAATAAGAAAGGATAGTTTATGAAACGTTTCGAATATGAGATTACCCACCACCAGGCAGACACCTTCAAACAGATGGCCTATTTCTGCACGGAGACTGGGGATTGCACTTTGGATGAGGTGCTGGGTGAAGAGACAAAAATGCTCAGCCAAATTCTGAACGAACGGGGAAACCAGGGGTGGGAGCTAATCCAGGTCTCTTTTGGTAAAAATGGTATGATGGCCTTTTGGAAACGCAAAGTCAAAAAAAAGGAGAAATAGTCATGGCAAAAGACATCAAATGGGAAACGGAAATGGATGCAGCCCTGGTCCGGGCTAGTCTCGAAAAAAAGTCTGTGTTGCTGATTTCTTCAATATACGAGCAACTCACAGCCGAATATCCATCCAGCGAATGGACAAAACGGGCTTATCCATATCGGCTTCTATAGGTTCGAATGTAGATTAGGAGCTATTTTTCCTTTTTTTCTCCAGTTGAATATCAAGTTGCTTTAGTTTTTCTATTATTTCTTTAATATTCTGATTTTCTATTACCAGCTTTTCGTATTTTTCAGTTAAAGTTTTGTTTTCCTGCTTTAAAGTCGTGTTAAGAGTTTTTAATTCATTACAAAGGTTTTCATTGTTTATTAATTTCATTAAAAGATTTTCATTGTTTATTAATTTCATTAAAAGGCTCAGCAAATATTGAACAAAGCTTTTTTGTTCGGCTTTTTCTGGATTGAGTGAGATATATTTCTCCAGGTTTTTAAATGCGCGCCTGTAATCAGGTTCAGGGTTTTTGAAGTGCGAATAAAGCAATGCTAAATAAAAAAGAGAGGCAGGTCTGGATAATGAGCTGTCTTCGCTTTTCAGAGCGTTTTCTAAGTGAGAAGTTTCGCTTTTAATTTCTTTCGTTTGTAAGGTGAGATAATAGGTTGAGTCTTTTATGTTTTTTGTTTGCTGTGCACAACCAGCAATAAAAATTACCATACAAAACAAGAAAACAATTAGCTTGCTTAGCTTTAAAAAATATTTCAGCTTCACATACCTCCTTTAGGAATCAATTTATTTAAACAAGTGGTTTTCGCTAACGATCACTTTTTTCTTCGATTGACCATAAACACACTTCCAGGAATTTTTTTTGCATGTTCTTTTAATTCTGCAGCAATCTCTCCAATTTCGATATGACTTATATGCATTTTTTCCTTATTTGAAACAACAACAGCAATGGAAATAGACATGATCGGAAATTTTATTTCCTTGCCCTGGCGTGTTTCCCCCAAGATATAACCATTTGCCCTGTCTTTGTCATCGTATAAGTCAAGAATCTTTTTGTCAAACTCCTCAATAATATGGGTGCAATGTTTATTGTACCTTTCTATGGTTGTTAATATTACAAAATCATCTCCCCCGATATGCCCCACAAAATCATCATCTGTTCCATATTCGGCAATTATTTTTTCAATAATTTTTGCCGTTGTTTTGATAACTTCATTGCCCGCTGCATATCCATAATAATCATTGAACGATTTGAAATTGTCTATATCCAGTAAGCAGAATACCACAGATTTGCTTGCTGCCAGTCTATTTTTCAGAACATTTTCAATTGCTATTCCACCCGGCAGCCTTGTCAACGGATTCGCATTCAAGTTAGCTTCTTCGAGAGAGGCTAACAGATGAGCCATTTTAATAAAAGCATTTGCAAGTTCACCCAATTCATCCTGAGCTGTAATATCTGGAATATGATTGAATCTGCCTTTTGCTATCTCATTTGTCGCTAATTTTAGCTTCCGGATAGATCTTGCGATATTGCGAGTCGTCAGAGTTACTGCACCTATACCCAGAATAATGCCAAGACTTGATAATATAACAGTAATGCGAAACGCTTTCATTCCGATATCGCTATTCTTTATAATCATCTGATTTTGATTTTGTTTTACATTCAACATCATCATTTGAATCAGAGCTACTAATTCGTCCAGCTTACTTCTGATTTTTGCATCATGTTCCTTTATAAGGGTTGATGATTTATTGCCTATATTCTTTAACCGATCTTTGTAAAGATTATTAAATTCATTATGGAGAATTGACAACTGCTTTGAAGGAACGTTTTGGGATTTTGTAAGGGCCTGAATTCTAGAGACAAGCATATCGAATTCATTACTTCGCTGCCAAAACAGTTCCAGTATTTCCTGACTATCCAAAATTAAATACCTGCGGCCGTAAGATTCTTGTGCCTGAAGGCTGTTGAGCATATTGTTAGCGGCTTCCAGCAAAACAATATCGTGTTCTATAATATTTTTGCTTGTCCTATTTGCTTCATTAAGATTTGAAAGCGCGACTATAGTTATTAGGATCATAACCAGGAAAATCGGTATATATCCCAAAATTATTTTCGTTGAAATGCTAACTCTTTGAAATTTATTTAAAAACACGAGTTGGGTCCTCTTGTCATGACCACAGGCGGAGCCGGTGGCTTGCATATAGCCCCAGCATAACTGGTGCTTTAGCTCTGGAATTAATAATAAAAAGGAGATTAAGTGTCAAATATAATTTAACTCGTTTCAGGTTAAATATCATACTCATTTTCGAGCAAAAAGTTTTCATATTAGTCACTTTAGTTCACTAAAGTTTCACAGTTTTTGCGGGAGGGTAGCCACATTTTTTCCGAACTTAAGGTACCTCACCGAAATAGTTGGCACAAAAAACGCTTGCGTCCAAAACATATAACATGAACATTAAGGTGCCGGCTACTACAAATGTGGTCATGCCCAAGACGCTCAAATGCCCTGTCAGGGTAATCCGGGTCTTTCGTAAAATGGATTGCCTTTTTTCTACTGACCTGGAGTTGTCTATTGAACAAATAATCAAGCACTATGGTGCGAGGTGGAAAATGGCAGCTACCGTTTGGTTCACTTTGGCATTTTTAGTTTCCATGATGAAGCATCAGGTTTTGTTACTATTTGATTTTCATAAGTTATTCAGGAAAACGTTTGATATATATGGTCTGGTTTTTGATCCACTGATCGAATTTAGATTTTAAATATCGTTTAAAGTGATATCTGGTTACCGGAAAAAGTAGCAGCAGTCCTACAATGTCGGTGATGAACCCGGGGGTTAAAAGAACAATTCCAGATAGAAATATTATATACGCGTCAATCAGATCTTCAGTCGGCATTATTCCCTGCTGAAGGCTGGCTTTGATGCGCAGCATGGTTTTCAGGCCCTGTTTGCGGGCAAGGGTTGCTCCTACAAAAGCAGTTATGATTACAACCAACACCGTGTTAAGTGCACCTATTGAATGGCCTATTTTTATCAGCAGGTATATTTCGGCAACAGGTATAAGAGTGAATGCAAGAAAAAGTTTGAGCAGCATAGTATGCTAAATCCTTTAAAAACTAAGGTGCAGTTCATTGGAATTTCAAAAAATTGTGAGTTTTAATTTAAGAAAGTCGGCTTTTCTCTTATTTTTGCGAATTTTGGTTACCAACCCAAGGTGAAATACTTTCCATAGCTCAATCATTTAGAAGTTTTTTGGCTCATCGTGAATTAGTGTAAAAATTGCGGTAAAATTTTTAAAGAGCAATTGCCGTTTGTTGAAAAACACCGCAGGCAAACCAAAACGTTAGAGCTGCATATATATAATTCGGTTAGAAGAAAATTGGCCCTGACTTGTGGTTCACTTCGCCTTTGGACAGGTTCAATTCCTGAGTGACCTGGGTGGCCATTTCCTCAATGGATTTTCCAGACGAAGAGATGGCTGGAATATGATATTTCTGGAATATCTGTTCGGCCCGCTTAACTTCATCTCTGCAGGTGGCAAGTTTGGCATAGTTACTGCCTGGATAACGCTTCTCACGAATGTTGTGCAGAAACTCCGGGGTAGTCGTTAGGCCTGCTGAGCGTTTTAAGTTGCGGAGAATGCCATCCGGCAGATAGTATTTGGAAAGGAACCTGTTGGTAAGAGGAAAATTGGCTGTCTTCATGCCCATCTGGGAAGCCATGTAGACTGATATGGGCGTTTTCCCGACCCTGGAGACTCCGAGAATAACGACGTCGGCTATGTCATACTCCGAGGCCTTGGTACCATCGTCGTGTTTCAGACAGTAGTGGATTGCCTCCATCCGCCGGGCTATATCAACACCGGTTACCTTGCGGCTAGCCCCGGGAAGCCTAAGTGCCTTGGCGTCGAGGCAGTTTTCCAGTCTTTCAAGGAAAAGGGCGTAAGAGTCGAAAAATTCCACTTCAGTAACATTGAAGACGGCAATGATCTCTGGATTTATGATAGTGCTGAAAATGAGCGGCCTGCGGCCTGCGGAATGCTCCAGGATATAGTCCATGATTTTTTTGGCCTTTGTCAGCGTCGTGATGAAAGGAAATTTTTCCTCATTGAAATTGATCTCGGGAAACTGGCAGATAAGGGCCTTGCCGAGGTTATTGACCAAAATGCCGGTACCGTCCGAAATGTAGTATACGTTTTTGGATATCCTCATGGTTTTTCCTTAAAATTTTTTCTCAAAAAGGTTACCACAAACAGCAAAGATAGCGCAAGGCATAATTGGAGAACACACAGGGCAATTGCCCTGAAATTACAACAAATTTTCTTGACAACCATATTTCCAAGGAATATATAGGCAATTTTAAATCTTTGGGAAAGGAGTTTATAATTGGCTAATCATAAATCAGCATTAAAACGCGCTATGCAGAATGAGATCAGACGCATGCGAAATAAGTCTACAAAAACCAGTATTAAAAAGTTAACCAAGGAAGTACGTCTATCTTTAAATGAAGATTCCGGCGAAATGACTTTAAAAAAGCTTCATACAGCCCAGTCACTAATCGACAAAGCAGCAAAAAAAGGTGTGATCCATAAAAAAACCGCTGCCAGAAAAATATCCCGCCTGTCAAAACTTGTAGCTATAACCGCCACCTAACTATTTTAATCCACAGATTATGCAGATTTTTCTGCCTGTGCCTGTTCGCTACGCAAACAGGCGTGATTTATTGGGTTAAATTCCCCGAAGCTTGCTGCTGGAGCAGCAATTCCTATAGCGGACCCCAAATTTTATCCACCATTATAACGCTGAATTGGAGTTTGGGAGTGTCTGAATATGATCGCTACATGTTAAGCACTACCAATTATTTTTGAGAGAATCCTTAGGAGTTAGGAATTACTGATGGGCCAAAAAAATATTAAGATGATTTCGTGGAATGTTAATGGTCTTAGAGCTGTGATGAAAAAGGATTTTCATAAATCTTTAAAAAATATGGATGCAGACATTGTTGCCATACAGGAAACAAAGATTCAGGAACCTCAGCTTACAGAAGAAATGAAGAATATTGATGGCTATGAATCATACTGGTCTTTTTCCGATGTCAAGAAAGGATACAGCGGTGTTGGGGTTTATACAAAAATAAAACCCGGGAATGTTAAATATGGTATCGGCGTATCAAAATATGATGTTGAGGGGCGTATTATTGAAATGGATTTTAAAAACTTCATTTTTTTTAATATATATTTTCCAAACGGACAGATGAGTGAGGAAAGACTTCAGTACAAACTTGATTTTTACAGGAATTTTTTTGAATATATTGATGCTTATAAGGATAAAGGAAAATACTTGATAATAGCCGGCGATTACAATACCGCTCATAATGAGATTGATTTGAAACACCCGAAGCCAAATGAAAAAAGGTCTGGCTTTCTGAGAATTGAGCGCGACTGGATGGACAGGATAGATAGAAACGGCTATATTGATACTTTTAGATGTTTTTATCCGGAGAAAGTAAAATATTCATGGTGGACGTACAGGTTCAATGCCAGGGCTAATAATGCAGGCTGGCGTATTGATTACTTCTTTGTAACGCAGAATATTATTGATAAAGGGTGGCTCAGGGAAGCATTTATTGATAACGATGTTTATGGGTCTGATCATTGCCCTGTCGGCATTTTATATGGGTGTCCTATCCATTTCCGGTGAAAAAAGTTTGCATTAGTATTTCAAGGTAGTTTTGCTAACCTAAAATGACCCCCCTGAAGGGCAAATAACAACCCGAAATTGACCCCCTTGAGCCGACCTCTGGTATAAAAGATTGGTAAGTATCAATCCAACAAACAGAGGGAGAAAGGAGAATGCTCAAAGTGGATCAATATGATTACATTCGGACAGCTCACAGAGTTTATGGAAAAAAGATCAAACAGATAGCAAGGGAGACAGGTCATTCCAAAAATACGATTAAGAAAGTGCTGTGAAGCGAACATAGCGGATATAAGTCCAGAATAAAACAGGCATATCCGTTGTTAGGCCCATATCTTAAAATCATTAGCTCAATCATTTAGAAGTTTTTTTAAAAGATCATAAACAACTCTCAAGAAAACTAAAGACAAAACAAACTAAAAATGCTTTAATACTCTTCCACCAAACTCACTATTTAAAATAGTAGCGGAAGAGGAGATTTTAGATTGGAAAATATAGTTTATTCAAGATATTTTATGTTTAATATAATGCTATAGTTACAGATAGTTATTTGGTATTATTTATTCAAACTTACTATTTTTAGGTTCTTATGGTTGATTTATCTCTTAAATACTTATGTCTATAAGGCTTTAAGGCAAATCAAGATTATTTAGCGCAACATTTAAGTAATCGTGCCAGGGCATTGAATAAAAAATATTTTCCACTTTATTACTTCATTCTGAGGCAAAGACCATTCAACAAGCTGTTCAATGCCATCCTGAGCACACGCGGCATGTCTTTATCAGCAATGAAATCTTTTGTGGTTCCTATCTTTTTTCCGGCTATCTCCTCAGCCATATCGCTGCACCAGAGTTCAAAAAAGCCAAGATCGTTAACCAGCCCCTTTTCATAGTCATCACTTATGGCAAAAGATGATTCGATAAAGCCGGCATAGCGAGGCTGAAGAAGCGTCTCTTCAAAAGCCTTAATCAAATTGTACTTGCCTACGTTACATTCACACGCAGAAATCAATCCAAAGCCACTGATTTTCCTGTCTTTCAGACGTTGAAAAATATTGCGTTGGGAAACTATCCCGTTTTGTTTATACACTGCTTCCTGAACAGCTTCATATACGGCCTTTGCAATCAGTTCCCCCATTTTTGTGTGGCCGCCGGCATTGTTAATTTCACTTCCTTTGCCCTCTACAACGATGATATTATCGGTTCCTGTTCCGGTAGCCTGGTGAATGAGGGGAGTGCAACTGCTTCTGATATCAAAATCCTGCAATGCTGCGCTTTTGGCCTCAGTAGCGCTGATGATAGCCCTTGTCATGGCGCGTGGCGTCAGCTTCATGTTGGATAAAAGAATGATATTTATGGTACCTGGTTCATAAAACCTCCCTTCATCAACTGACATCCTGACGGCATTTGATTTAACTCCGGCAGTTACCAGGGCATATACCTTCATATCTTTAAATTGTTTTTGCTTTACCGCCAAGTTATCCATATCCGCACCCGTAAACATGAAACTGGCTTCATCTTTTGATTTACCGATGACCTGATATACCTGCTCCCTTATTTTTTTCAATCCAAGTTTATGTCCAAGCCCCCAGCATGGAGGAGGAGAATAATGGTTTCCTGCAAATATGATATTTTTGCGTTGTCCTTCGAGGGAGGAAACAACGGATAATGGTGACTTGAATTCGACAATCAGGGTCTTGTTCACACAATCATGGATTCTGCTGTATACAATGTGTGCATCTTCTATGTAATCAAGATCAATATCAATATGACGTGATTTAACAATATGATCTTTAAAGATTTGTACTTCTTTCCTGGAAAACTCATTTTCATAAATCCTGGCGAAAAGCCATGAAACAAAACAACCGGCACTGGTGGATGCCCTGCATGTCAAATCGCATGGAAAATAGAATATCTTGCCGTTTTTTACCGCATCAACATCCTTCCAGCCAGGCTGGTCGAGAAACTTTTCGGCTGTTTCTCTGTCTCCACCACAGCCATATATAACCTGAGGGTTAAACCTCATCCATTCCTCTCTCGTTACAGGTACAATATTACCATTTTTGTCAAGCTTTGGAGGAATACCGCCGGCAATTCTGATATATTCATTTTGAAAGGAATCATCACCGGGGGTCATCACCGGGTCTCGCCCCATAAGGCGAACAACCCTTTTTCTCTTTGATTCCGGAATTCTTTCCACCTTCCCGGCAACAATTTGAAGCTCATTTTTTATATCTTTGATAAGCGTTTCTGCTTGCTTTTGCCTGTTAAAAATTTTGCCCAATAAATTGATATTTCGATAGATATCAAAAACAGACTTTGCATCAAGGTTGATTAATTGACATTTTTCGTTTTCAAATCTTTTTCTCACTTCTTTATGAAGACCGGATAAAAAAATCACATCAGGCTGTATCGCTTTGATAGCCTTAAGGGATGGTGAGAAGAAGCCTCCAACGACTGTTTTATGAACCGTCTCGGGTGGATAAGTGTCGTAATGGGTAACGGCCTTGACCGCATCTCCTGCCCCTATTTTAAAAATAATTTCGGTTATGCCGGGTACCAGAGAAACAACTCTCAATGGACTTTTTGCAATTGAGATATGTTTGCCCTGAGCATCAGTAAATTCTATCGGATAGGAAAATACCGGAACTGCACTCCGGAGAATTGCAAAAAGAATAAAGATGCATAAATAGTAATGTTTGAGTTTTTTCATCTTACCCTCATAAAATTCATGGCAGGGGGAGATACTCCGCAGGAGACTCCCCTGCCATCAATGTCATCTTGTCATTTTAGAAATCATACCTCAAGCCAAGGAAAAAAGTTCTGCCCGGCATGGGGTAATCATTTACATACTCATAATCCTTGTCAAAAAGATTTTGAATTTCTCCTCTTAAAGTTATTCCTCCATATTTCTCAGTGCTTAATATTTTTTTTGCAATAGTAAAATTTGCTACAGTGAAACTTCCCTTTTCGATTCTGGGAGCTACCCATGTAACAGTATCCGCATTTCTCCAGTCATCTATATCCTGTTTGCCGGTATAAGCAAAATTCAAATTTGCGGAGAACCCATCATAATCGGATATTGTAATACCATAGGATGCGTGCCAATCCGATGTATATTTAAGGTCTTCATTAGCTTCCTTATCCTTGTATTTGGTGAGACAGGTAAAACTGACATAGGGTTTTACCTTATAATCCCAGGAGAAGAGAGAGCCAAGATCATACGAAACATCACCTTCTATCCCTTCAACTTCAGCCTTGCCGATGTTAATATATGTTCTGTCAGGCCAACCGCCGTCATCGTCGATCTTATCTTTAAAGTCGGTCTGAAAATAAGTAAGAGAAGCATTAAATGAATCAACAAAAAAGTCTATACCCCCTTCATATGTCTTACTTTTTTCAGGCGTTAGATCTGGGTTGCCGACATAATGTGTCCCCCATGTTGTGTTGTAATCACCAGCCAGCTCATTTGCGGAAGGCATCCTGAACGCCTCGCCGTAGTTGGCCCTCAGTTTTAGCCAGTCTGTGAGAAGATAGGCTACACCAACCCGTGGAGAGAGATGGTCATCACTCTCTTCTCTACCTTCACCTTTCATATCAACTTCATATTCGTCATATCTCAGGCCGCCTGAGATGATAAACTTCTGATCAAAAAGTCTGGCTTTAGCCAAAAGAAAATAGGCAGGGTTGTCGTATTCGGTATTCTTTGGACTGTACGTGTCATTTTCTGTTTCGTAGTTCATCCAATCAAAGCCTGCTGTGACAAGCAGATATTCCTGATTAATAGACACCTGTGTCTGTGCTCCCTTATGGTCTACCGTCAGCTTACGTGGAACATCATAATCATTGCCGCTTGGGTCGCTCGCCACAGGATCAAACCATTTGTTCTTGTCTTTCCCTTCGTAATACCTGGCTTTCCAG
Organism: Deltaproteobacteria bacterium; assembly: GCA_030262775.1. Classification (GTDB taxonomy): domain Bacteria; phylum Desulfobacterota; class Desulfobacteria; order Desulfobacterales; family ETH-SRB1; genus B13-G4. The sequence continues at coordinate 12,393 of JAJSZP010000044.1, forward strand.
GAAAAAAGGCCATCAGAAGTTTTACCGTCATAAATCAGATCTAAGATTCGATTGCTTGAATCTTTATAATCATCAAGGTCATTTTGGTAAAGACAGTCAGGATTACCGATGCGCTCCGCATCATAGTCAGTGTAGATTAAACCTATTCGATTTCCTGGGAAAAATTCGGCGCCGATGTTTAAACTGTAGTTATTTTTCCGGTGATAACCTGTGTTATAGTATCTATCGCCCTCTACGTTATCAGCAGTATCATAATCATCCATGCTTGATCTGCTAAAACTGCCTGAAAAGTCAAATATATCAACCTTTCCCGAGAATCCGGCACTTTTCTCAAGATAACCAAAACTTCCCAGCATACCTTCAACAAAAAATGTTGGATTACCTTTTCCCTGCTTTGTAATCACATTTACGACTCCACCCATAGCAGTCGAACCGTATTGAACGGATGCGGGGCCCCTTATTATTTCCACCCTCTCTATATTTTTAGTCATAATCTTGGATGCATTACCGGTTGCAATACGATGGCCATCCAGTAAAATTATTACATATCCTTCAAGGTCGATACCGTGGGTTTCCGATCTGAATCCCCTAATTCCTATGGGAGTAAGGCCGCCAGGGTATTTGTGGGTATGGCCGATCCCTTTTTCAACAAGCAGGTCTCCAAGGTCGGTAGCTGAAGACATCTTTATCTCTTCTTCGTCGATAATGGTTATATTAGATGTAATCTCCTTTTTCTTTTCTTCTACTCTGCCTGCGGTTACCACCACCTCTTCCATTGTTACCGTATCGCTCCCTTCCTGCGCAAAAATCGGTGCAGGTAAGGCAAAAAACATAAATACTAATAATACTGCCGCACAACTTAACAACTTCTTCATTTTCTTGTTTCTCCTTTCCCCTCGGTCAAAATTGCAAAAAAAAATCCCCAAACCGATGAATCGATCTGGGGATTACCCTTTTTATCCTCAAACGCCTGCTGATTAGCCCCCCTTGTCCGCGAGGTTGCCAAACAATGTTTCAGGCAGGTCTTCTGGCTTTCGGATCACACTACTTACCGCACCTTCCCAGACCCGATGTGACACGCACATAAGGAGTCATTGGTTTACTGGTCATTCGTTATTAGTCAAGTCAAATGACCGCACCTATGTCTGTCGTCCAGTGGCTTTTAAGCTAATCATTAGGATTACAAATAACTAATAACCAGCCTGCGGTTTTCGTCCCCAATTACAGCGACGGGCTCGCTCCCGATTTTCACGGGATTCCCTTTTATGCCTTAAAGGCACCTGAAATCAGTTTTTAATACTATATTTTCCCCTGAATATGTCAATGAAAAAACAAGAATTGACCAGGCTAAAAGCAGATACATGACAGTTCCGGCTTCAATGAATATCTTCAGCATGATTCCTCCGATCAATAGAAGATATCCTTTATCAGAATTTTAAAAACTCAAAGCAACCTGTCGGCAACCTGCTGCCCTAGGTTACTCTCATAATGAGTTTTCAAATTTCTGGTTACAAGCAATATTCTCAGATCCATAACATTTGTATTTGTTGGACCTGTTATTAACAGATCGTCCAGTTTTTTAAAAAAATGATAAGAATCATTGTCCTCAAGAAAACAGTGTGGATCCATCTCCATATTCCAGGCTCTTTTTAGAGTATTGTTATCAGCTATTGCTCCTGCGGCATCAGTAGGCCCGTCTGTGCCGTCTGTGCCTCCGCTTAAAACAACAATGCTGTCCGTTCCTGCGATGTCTATAGCTGCGGCAAGAGAAAATTCCTGATTCCTGCCGCCAAGCCCCTTTCCTCTTAAAGTCACTGTTGTTTCACCTCCTGAAAGTATACACGCCGGAGGAGGCAGGGGATTGCTGGTTTTGATTATTTCTTTTGCTATTGCTCCATGAACTTTCGCCACCTCTCTTGTTTCGCCTTCAATCATCGAAGAAAGCACAATGGTTTTATATCCCAGGCCTTCAGCGTATAGCTTTGCGGCCAGCATGGCTTCTATATTACTTCCTATTACAAAATTGTGTATTTTTTCAAAAACGGGATCTCCGGTTTTTGGAGATTCAGGCAGTTTTCCTGAAACGCCGGCTTTGATATGATTTATAACATTTTCAGGCAGTTTTTTTATTATATCGTATTTTTCAAAAATTTTTATGCAGTCTATATAGGTAGTCGAATCCGCCACGGTGGGCCCTGATGAAATAACATCAAGATCATCCCCAACTACATCTGAAAGTATAAGTGAAACAAGTGTGGCAGGATGTGCGGCAAGCGCAAGCCTTCCGCCTTTTATCCTGGAAGTATGTTTTCGTATTGCATTGATTTCATGAATACTTGCACCGCAAGCAAGAAGTTCTTTTATAGTTTCCTGCTTATCCCTTAATGTAAGTCCGTTATAAGGAAGGGGAAGCAGTGCTGATCCTCCCCCTGAAATCAAACATAATACCAGATCATTCTTTTCTGCGGAATGCGCAAGGCCAAGGATAGCACTTGCGCCGTTTTGTCCGTTTTTGTCTGGAACCGGATGTCCGGCTTCTATCAATTTGATTCTGTCAAGATGCGCTACATGTTTATATTTAACATTAATAATTCCTTTTGTTATTCTTTCCCCGAGAATGTCTTCTAATGCTGCGGCAATAGGTGCTGACGCTTTTCCTGCGCCGATTACAAAAAGGTTTTTATACATTGAAAGATTGTAAATATTGTCTCCAATAAAAAGGCGGTTATCTTCAAGCCTGCAATATTTTTTTATGGCAGCACCTGGCTCAACGGCTTGAAGGCCTTTTTGGAAGATGCTTACAGCGTCATTTCTCATTCCGGCAATATGGTTTGATTCTTCTTTCATGATATAATAAAATTCTCACTTTAAAACGCCGCAAACGGCGGGGTATTTGACCAAGGCTACGCAATAAAGTTATGGACATATTTTAACTGCTAACCTAAAATGAACATATAAGTTTTTCAATGAAAATCGTTAAGCCACTTAATGTTTTTGCGGACTTGGTTCTAACTTCAGCCAATCATCAATTTTTTGTGAGGAACTATGGAAAACAAAAATTCGTCTTACTTTAAAGGACAGTTTATAGTAGCAATGCCGGCCCTTAATGATCCAAATTTTTTTCAGACTGTAACTTGTATTTTCGAGCATAATTCTGATGGAGCTGTGGGCATTGTTGTGAACCGGGTTCATCCCGGTCTCTCTGGAAAAATAATTTTTGATGAGCTTAAAATGGATTATATTCCTGAAGCAGAAAATATAAAAATCCATTTGGGCGGACCTGTTCATATAGGCGAAATATTTGTGCTGCATGGACATCCCTTTGAATGGGAGAGCTGCCTTATGGTTACCCCTTATCTTGCTATGAGTAATACCAGAGATATTTTAGACGCAATAGCTACGAACAGGGGGCCTGAGTTGTATATAATTTCTTTGGGATGTGCCGGCTGGGGACCTGGACAACTTGAATCAGAGATTAAAAATAATGCATGGCTTACATGCCCTATTTTTGAAGAGGTTGTTTTTGATATTCCAGTTGATGCAAGGTGGAATGAGACGGTAAGAAAGATGGGTATAGATCCGTTTCTTCTATCAAACACTGCAGGCCATGTCTGATTTTCTGATATAATAAAATTCCCAGGGGCAAGCCATCTCGTTTAGGCTCGACTTTCGCTTCGCTCAAGCCAGGTATTTTTGCGGAACTTTGATCTTTAAAACGCCGCAAGCGGCTGGGTATTTGACTTGAGCTACGCAATAACGGTTCACGGTTCATAGTTTTTTTAACGAATTTTTTAGAAAACACCTTAACCTCTTGATTTTATGTTTTGATCAACCGTGAACCGCTAACGGTCACAGATATTTTAACCATCTGTTTTTTTTGGTTTTGGTTTCTTTTTTTTAAGACAAACTTTGTCTTTCCTTACAAATGCACAAAGTTTAGGATTGTAATACTCTTTACAATTTAATGGATTATAGAGTGGACATTCAGGATATTTTTCTGACATATACTTTTCCCCCTTTATATTTTTATTTTATAGCATAAGATATTAAATTTTACAACTTGTGTTAAATAGTGTCTGAACGGAAACCTTGATTTTTTGCAGGTTGGGTTGAACTCCTTAATTTTGTTGGTTTTCGCGCCTCAGCTAAACCTGCAAAAATCAATCACCTGGAAAAACTTAATTTATCATGGCAAAACCCAGCAAATTGATTTAATAGCTTTTCTTGGATTTGGAATAAATGTTTTTGCCCAGCGAGGAGCCATATCTTTCCCCGAAGGGTGTGTAAATCATGACATCAGAAATTTGAAAACTCATTATGAGAGTAACCTGGGGCAGCAAGTTGCCGACAGGTTGCTTTGACCTGAATCTTCCCGATCGGGATTTTTAAAAAATAACTTATTGATTTAATTGATCAAAAAATTTTAGTATAGTGACAATTGACCAATTTAGCCACTAAAACTGCTTCAAAATATAGCTTTAGAAGTAAAAAAATCACTCAAAATTTACAAAAAGTGTAAAAAATGCCATTTGTTTACCATTTTTGATGGTCAAATGAGACCATTAAGAAGCTCGTTAGTCTCAATTGTTACTACACTAAAAAAATAATGTTAAATAATATCATGTAGTTAAAAATACGTCAATGTTGATCTGGAAGATTCCGGGCAATGCTTTGAAAACAGCAAATTCTATAGCCTCTATACCCTTGACACCGAAACGCTGCCGCAATTTAGTCAGCTTGCTGTGATGCATGAACGTACAAAGACCTTTATCAG
>JAJSZP010000045.1 GCA_030262775.1 Deltaproteobacteria bacterium
GAAAGGAGAAGCATTTTAGCGATGTATTTTTTGGATTCAACAGGTTTATTTTTTTGAAACATGTAACTAAAAAAAACTAAAAATCGGTCTTGACATGGGGTCCACTTTAGTCTTGGACAAAAATAAGTCTTTCCCCTCGCCCTTTGTACGATGCAGATAGGGTTGTTATTGTTTGTAACACAGGGTACAAATAATTAAGAAAGCGCAGATATGTAAAAATTGGGTGATTCGTGTATGGCTTTACCCTTTAAAGCTTTTGTCGCAGAGAGGGGCTAATAACAATAGTCTGGGCGAACAGATTTCATTTCTTGGGCTAAAAAGTAATATAGCAATTTATTAACTGGGTGGCTGATTAACTCAAGTTGATCACACTTAACTCTTCGAATTAACAAAGTATTCGAACGGTTTTGAATGAAAAGTAAAGGAACACAAATTTGCAATATATTCAACTTGATACCTGTTCTAAGCGGTAACTTCTTATTTATGTTTTAACCAATTGTTTTCATAAAATAAATTATCAATCTTTTCAGCACGCTTATTAACAGAAATAAGTGCATATATCCTTAAGAGTTAGAATGGAAGGTCATCAAAATTAATATCTGTTTTCAACTGAACATTAACCTGATCAAAATATATCGTTGAAATACCCATAAGTTTACTCCTTAAAACTTAGGGCTTCGTAAAATCTAAAGCCATCTTCCAATAGGAAACAATAAAATCCGTTTTTGGGGCTTAAAATTAACTACTATAATCCCTGACACAACAAGCAACAAGGCTATTATGATATTAAAGGTAATGGGTTCATTAAGAACGATCCAGCCCAGCATAACTCCGGCTATGGGCACAATGAAAACAAAAGAATGAAGAGCTGTAGCTCCATATCTCTGAAGCATATTATTCCAGGCTACAAAACCAAAAGAAGCAGTAACAAGGCTTTGATATAACAGAGACCCCATAATTTTTAAATCAACATATGCTATCATACTGGTATCCCACAGCAAACCCCCAATAAAAAAGAAAGGGACAGAAAAAATCATGGGATAGAGTACAATATGAAATGCTTCAAAAGCAGCTATTATTTTTTTAACATAAACGGCGTTGCATGCCCATAAAAAGGCAGCCGCAAGAATAATGAGATCCCCTCTCTGAAAGTCGGCTGTTACACTTTCTTTTTCAAAGATAACAAAAGTCACGCCTGAAAAACCTATAAGCATGCCTATTATTTTCCGTATTGTAATCCGATCTCCAGGTAAAAAAAAATGAGCCAGAAAAAGAACAAAAAAAGGTAAAATATTAACAACCAAAGTTCCTCTGGAAGCATTTGTTTTACTTAACCCTAAATAAAAAAGGGATAACTGAACAGTAAAAATCATTCCTATAACAAAAAGCTGATAAATCTGCCCTTTCCTGATATTAAATGAAAGACCGCTTGTCTTTGCCCACAGGCAAATAGCTATTGAGGCTATAGTGAAACGGAGTCCGGCTGTTGTGAAAACACCCAGTCCACACAGGCTGATTTTAATGGCAACGGCATTCGCCCCGAAAATAATGCATAAAAATACACTATAAATGCATGTTAAAAAAGAAAACTCATTATTGCTCGAAGTATTTTTAATCATTGCGAATTGTTACCTTCAAAGGTTACTATCTGTTTATATGGAACCAAACAATTTCCTTCAACTTTTTTTTAAAAAGAATACCTAAGTTTAGCGATTTTTTGCAAATAAATGCGAGGTGTGCGGTTAGATAATTCCTGAGTCCTTTCGAATGCTCTATCTCTCATCACCACTATGGCTACCAACATAAGGCGGGACAAGCTGTAAATTCAATCAGTTAGCAACCCCTTAGATTTTGCTTGATTGCGAAATTACCATAGAGCCAAAATGTCAGAATTGTTATTTGATCTGACAAATTGCAAAAAAATCCCCAAACCGATAAATTGCTCTGGGGGATTACCCCTTTTTATCCTCAAATGCCTGCAGATTAGCCCCCTGTTCGCGAGGTTGCCGAACAATGTTTCAGGTAGGTCTTCTGCCTTTAGGATCACACTACTTGCCGCACCTTTCCATCCAGCTTAAACTGGACAGTGACATTTTGCGGTTTTCGTCTCCGACTACAGCTATGGGCTTGCTCCCGATTTTCACAGGATTCCATGTTACGCCTTAAAGGCACCTGCAACAAATTTTTAAAGCTACACTTTTCCCTGCATATGTTAATGAAAAAAACAAGAATCTGAACAGGCTAAGATGCATAGCGTTTCTTTATTTTTTCAAATTCCCCGCATGTCATCTTTTTTTCAGGGCATTTCCCAAGACGTATACACTTCGGGCCAGCCCCATTAAAAACGCTTGGGCATACCTCACGCGCAAGCATCAGCATCTGGTCGGCAACGCCGCGAATTTCCCACTGAGCGCGCAGACAAAGCCTCTCTCCAAAAAAATGCAGGAGCTCTCTGGCGTTCATGGTCATCAGAATTTTGGTTTCACAGGCATTTGGAAGGACATAGCGGGCATCTTCATTGCTTGATTCGCCACTACTTCCCAAAGCCTCATTGAGCTTAGCATAACGGCCGGCCAGGTATTCCATGGTTTCCTCAAAGTAGGTTTCCGCGTCCACCTCTGTGTTGCCATTCCTAATCTTCTTTCCCTTAAACTGCGGCGGCATGATATAATCAAAACCACCATGCCTCACGTATCGCTGGCTACGCTGCGAATAGCTGGCCAGACGGTGCCGGACAAGCTGGTGGGTCATTGCCCGTGATACCCCCTCAATATAAAAGGTAAAAACAACATGCTCAATCGGACTCATATGTCCCATATTACGCAACATTCCAACAAGCCTTTCCGCCTGGCCCGGCTCCTGCTCAAAAATCATTTCCGTGTCTTCTGCATAACAGAGCCTGGCAGCAGAAGCAATCAACTCGCCAGGAGCGCCGGTATAACAGATTAATCGCACTCTCGCTCTGGTTTTTTTTACCTTATTCATAAATTTTACCACGTTTTGCTCCTGTTTCTGTGAGGATATATTTTTGGTGAGGGCTTCTCGGTTTATCCGGATAATTTTATATAGTTAGAGGCCACGACTACCAGCGTAAGGCAGGACAGGCTGAAACTCGCGCATAAGTGAGCGTAAAAAAAGAACTATAGCAATCCTTTTATAAAAAGCTAAGCTAAACACGGTATTATCCGATTTATAGAAAATTTCATAATGAAGATAGTTATTTTGTGCTTTTTTATATCCTATGAAATTCTCTTGTTATGTTGACTGCGAGATTGCGTTACTTTTATGTTGGCAACTGATTCATTGCTCGGAAAAATCTATCCGCGCAAATCGCAACTTTTGGGGAATATTATACTTTCCATTTCATATGCTTCAAATTGAGCGGCGTTGTTTTGCGTATACTTGAAAAGTTCTTTGACTTCCAGTTAACCTTCAATTATGCTTTGTTATGCTGAATACGGTTGCATTCTTTCTCCCAATAAACTTAATTGCAAACTGCTTAATGATGTTGCAATATTGTCATTATCCACAGCTATGTTCAAGTTTATTCCTTTGATTAATTTGCGAAGCAATGTCCTATGTTTTCTTGTTAGATGTTGGTTTTTCACCAATATCGCAATAAATTACTGGAAGAATGTCTACCGCTTTTATTTTTAAGCCTTTCAGATAGTTATGGCTATAGTTGATATTTACGCAAAAAGTTACATCCAACTGATTTGAATTTATATCAAATCATATAAATTGGGTCAAATTAAATAAAAGGGATTAATGATTAATCGTGGATAACAAAATTATTTTAACTGATGCGTTTAAGTATAATAACCTTGATCAGGATAAAATATTACCGCCCGAAGAAACAGTTAAAAGGTTCAAAGAAAAACTTAAAAAAATTGACCTTGATATTCTGGAAGATACCGTCAGAATTGATAATGGAAGGCTTGATATCCCTGTTTATTTCAGCATTTGCGGTAATGATGCATATGCTTTAACCGGAACAAGAAAACAGATGGGAAAAGGGGGAACTACCCATCAGGCCGAGGCGAGTGCTGTAATGGAGCTGGCAGAAAGATTCAGCTTGTTTAGCTTTCGCAATAATTCTGAAAATTTTTTATTTGAAAAATATCTCAACATAAAAGATAAAACTATCCCGTTTGAGATGATCGCGCAATCCCTCAACGATGATTCCGATGATCTGAAAATTGCACAAAAGATATTTGAAGATCTTCCTTTTAAATGGACAAAAGCATTTAATCTGACACAAAACAGAGAAATGCTGATTCCATTTGACTGGTTTTTTACGATTAACGAGTTTAACGGCGCATGTGCCGGCAACTGTGTTGAAGAAGCAATTTCTCAGGGCATGTGCGAAGTTGTTGAAAGGCATGTATCATCAATAATAAGTCATAAAAAATTGAACGTGCCTTCAATTAGAGCTGATTCGGCAACAGATCCTATGGTTGTTGAATTGATAAAAAAGTATAGGAATGCAGGTATAAAATTATATATTTCAGATTTTTCCCTGCAAACCGGTATCCCTACTGTAGGTGTTCTGGCATACGACCCGCTGACATTTCCAAAAACCAGTGAAATCGTCTGGACGGCAGGGACAACTCTTAACCCTCAGAAATCTTTATGCCGTGCCCTTACAGAAGTTGCTCAGCTTGCAGGTGATTTTAATACCAGCTCAAATTACGTTGCAAGCGGTCTTCCCAAGTTCAAAAGAATAGAGGAATCTAAATTTGTAATTAATCCGAAAAATGAGATTGATATTAAAAATCTTCCTGATCTTTCTGATAATAATATTAAAATTGAGATAGAAAGCTGTATCTCGGTTCTTAAAGAAAAAGGCATGGAAATAATTGTTATAAACACAATGAATCCGACATTGGAGATTCCGGCCTTTTATACAATCATTCCTGGTGCACATTTCAGAGAAAGGGCCCTTGGCAACAGCGTGTGTATGTTTTCAGCCAAACATATTGCCGACACATATGATCCGGAGACCGCTGTATTTAAGCTTCAAAATATCGAAAACATTCTTCCTGAAAAGTACTATATCAAATTCTATCTTGGATCATGCCACCTTGCTATGAATGATCCGGTAACCGCCCTAAACTACTTTAAAACATCGCTCGAACTTGAGCCTACGGACCAGGATATACCCAGCATTTACTCTTATATGGGTGTTTGTCTTAAAGACATAGGGGAATACCGCAACGCTATTTCAGTTCTTATGAAAGGCGAAAAGTATGACGGTGAAAGAACTGATATCTATAATTCAATGGGATTTTGTTATTTCAAACTCAAGGAACATGAAAAATCTATAGATTGTTTTAAAAAAGTTCTCCGAATTAATCCCGGCTCGGCCATAGACTATGCCAACATTGCCTCAAACTACCGCGAAATGGGCAAACCCGTTGAGGCAATTCAATATTACGAAACAGCGCTATCCATAGATCCAGGGATAGACTTTGCAAAATACAATCTAAAAAAACTCATGACCTCCTATCAAGCATGACAGAGCCTAAGGAGGTCTACTTGTGGAAAAGCAAACATTCTTGATTCCTAATATTTTATGTACTCCTTATTGCCGAAATTCTACACCATATCCTTAACCGATCTTCGATCGCAAAAGTCCTCGAAATAGCTCGCTATTCCTGCGGTTTTGCTCAACCGTTAACTGTAAGCTGTTAACGGTGAACGGTTACAGATAATATCAGGTTATTTCTTCAAATCACTTGCTAACTCTTTAATTATTGAAAGAACATTACTGCCTCTTTCACGTGCTATACGATGCGCATCATCAACAATTTTACCGGCCTGCTGCTCAAGATCTGAAAGTGCAGGCACTGAAATATTTGCTTTTTTATACTGCCACACTAAAAATTTTATAGTGAGTTGAATTTTCTGTCGTCGAATAAAACCCATTTTGCTATAATCCTTATACTATTTTTTCACCGCAAAGAGAGAGATAAACGCAAAAAAATATAAACGCATTGATTCCATGTAACACTTTAGCTTTATGAAACAAAAACCGGCCGTGCATGAGCTTCAGGTGTGATCAATTTCAAAACAGGAAACCGTTTGAGCGCATTAGAGATCGTTAAGAAAGAATCTGGCAGGATGCTGTAATCGGGAATTGCCGCTAACGTATTACAATTCTATAATGTTTCTCAACAATATGTTCAAGCAAAATTCATTGGTACTACCCCCTGATCCCTGCCTTTCCTCGGCAAATGTGAAAAATTGCATCTTCCAATACAAGTTTGGGATTTTGGCCTGTAGATTTAAGGCGCAGGTCAGCTTTGCTCATATATTCTATAGAGTCAAGCAGTTCTTCTTTAGTAAATCTTTCTGATTTGCTGAACAACTGAAAAACAGGATAAGGATTATTAGAATTTTTGGCAATTAATAGATCTGTATTTAATTTGTTTTTTTTCGATTTTTCTTTCTTTTTTTTATCTGACGTCTCATCTTTTGAAATAATATTCTCCCAATCTTCAAGCTGTTTCAATAGAACACTGTCATGCTCCTGTATTGCCGGCATAATGGCGCTTCTAAATTTATTATACTGAACACCTGCATGCCATTCTCTGCCGTAAGAGCTTTCGACAAACTCCTTGACGATCAACAATTTTCTGATTTGATTTGTTATTGCAGTAAAAATTTGAAGATAGTGAAATTCACTGGAAAGAAGAGAGGTTAAGAAGAATAACGTATCCTCTATATTCCGGTCTGATATTGCATTTGTTAATTCATATATTGGATCGCTTTTAGTCCGTTTTAAAACATTCCGGACATCTTCAATTGTTATCTTTTCTCTATCTCCGACAAAACTAATCAGCTTTTCAATATTGTTTACAAAAGTCCTCAGGTCAAATCCAGTCATTTCATACATAGCCAGGTACGCATTGTTATCAACGGCCTTCCCTGCTTTAGCAAGGATATTTCTCATCATTTTTTTTATAAAAGCTTCCTGGGCTATTTTATCAGATCGTGTTTGTCCTCCGGGAACAGAACAGTCTATAATTATGCCATTTTTATTAATTGCTTTATAAAGACCTCGTCTTTTGTCAACCCAATCGGTAGTGATAATAAGATGATTTCCTTTTGGGAATCCTTTTTCAACAGCCTTATGCAAAACCTTATCATTACCTTCTGGTGCCGATACAGCAAGGCTGTTATCAACACAATATTTTATAATTTTATCAAACCAGTTTTTTTCATTTAAGGTATTATTAAGCTTTAATTTTGCCTTACCATCAGCTCTGCATACATCTTCAAACGACAGGCCTGACAGACCGAGAACGCTTACAACATATTCAGCAGCTTTTTTCATTTTTTTGTCTGCATATGCTTCCTCTGCCTTTTTAAGGATACTCTCTGTATCATGCTTCGAGTAGAACATTCTTGAATCACAGACAGCTATGACTTTTTCGCCTGGCATTAGAGAAAATGTGTTTAACTTTTCTACAATTTCATAAATATTTTCATTAGTATCTTCAAAAGACTCATAATTAAGAGCCCTTGATGATTTATCAGGCAAAACGGCAGCTAAAAGAATATCTAATGCTTTTTTATAAAGCAGTTCTTCCCCATAAATCAAATATACAGAAACAATCTTATTCTTTGTCTTATCTTTTGACAGGGTCAGGAGATAATTCCCCAGTTCTTTAAATTTAAACTCAGCCATTTTTACCCAACTGTTTGCTCAATTACCATATGTTAAATTTCTGAATTCCGCCTCCCAAGCAGTATTAACATAATAACGGCAATAACGGACATTGATATTCCGATTGTCTGGGAAACCGATAACAGTCCAAAAACAGGATTTCCCCTGAAATCACCACGAAATATCTCTATAAATGAACGTGTAATTCCATAGAGTACAACATATATCCAGAATAACTGACCATGAAATTTGGTACGTTTTCGGAAAAACCAGAGAAAAAAGAAAATAATCAGATTGCTTATAGAAGAATAAAGTTGAGTTGGATGGATTGGTATGCCAATAGGTGCAAGAGTTTCCGGATGTGTAAAAGTCACTGCCCATGGAAGATCGCATTCCCTGCCAAAACAGCATCCTGCTGAAAAACAGCCCAGCCTTCCTAAACAATGACCTATGGCCAGAGATGGCGCTGCTATATCTGCTGTTGTCCAAACAGGTATTTTGTGTATCCTTAAATAAATAAATGCCGTAAAGAATGCCGCTATAAAACCGCCATAAAAAACCAGCCCTCCAGTCCATATCTTAAAAACATCCAGAGGATTTGAAAGAAAAAACTCATAGTTAACTACAACGTAAAACAGGCGTGAACCCACAATAGCGGCAATAAGGATGTAAAAACAAAGATCCATTATCTTCTCATGATCAACGCCCATTCTTTTTGCTTCACTTTTTGCCAGCAAAATTCCGCCAAGAAATCCCATGGCAACAAAAAAACCATAAGTATGAAGAGTAATGCCACCAATTTTCAAAAGAATAGGATGCATATTAATATGGAAGTTTTTTAAAAAGAAAGTGATATGCAAAAATAACCATTCCTATAGAAATAGCACTGTCCGCAATATTAAAAGCCGGCCAGTGAAGATTGCCTATGTAAAAATCAAGGAAGTCAACAACCTTTCCAAAGCGTATTCTATCAATCAGATTGCCTATGGCGCCTCCAAGAATAAGCGCAAAGCTCGCGGCAAGCAATGAATATTCCTTCGGAGTTTTCTTGTAGAAATAGAAGATTAAACATACAGCTAATGATGAAAAAAAAAGAAAAATCATGCTGCGCACAACCGGGCTCTGATTAGCCATAAATCCGAACGCTCCGCCGGGATTATGAATATGAGTTATGCTGAAAAATCCTGGTATAACTGGAATGGAATGATATAGAGGCAGGGAATACAAGATAATGGCTTTTGTAATCTGATCAAGAATAATGACTGATCCGGCAATGACAGCAAGTTTTAAGTATTTGTTTTGCATAGTTTGTAACTACAGGTTAATAGGCTGAAGTCCGAAGGCTGAAGCTCCCTGACACCCTTCCACCTTCCACCTTCAGCCTTCAGCCTCTAATGCCTTTTCACACCGGCTGCAAATAGTTGGGTGCTCAGTATTTAAGCCAACAGAAGGATCGTGTATCCAGCAGCGTTCACATTTATCAGAGCTCGCCGGTTCAACGAGTATATCAAGTCCTTCGATATCCGTGCTTTTATAAGCGTTAGCTGGTTTTTCTCCTTTAATAAGAGAAGCTCCTGAAATAATAAATATGGTTCTCAAGTCTTCTTCATAAGCATACAGTTCTTCATACAGTTCTTCATTTGCACTGATTGTAACAATTGCATCAAGAGAATGCCCTATTTTCTTTTTTGCTCTTGCCTCTTCAAGGGCTTTTGTAACTTCACCTCTCACCCTGATTATAGCTTCCCATTTTTGCGCCAGTTTTTCATTTTTCCAGCTCTCATTTGCTTTTGGCAGAGAAGAAAGATGAACACTGGATTCTTTTGCTTTGCTATCCGGCATAAACTTCCAAACCTCTTCTGCCGTAAAAGAAAGTATGGGAGCCATAATCCTGACAACAGAATCCAGTATTATATACATTACTGTCTGAGCGCTTCTTCGTTTAATTGATTGCGGAGGTGATGTGTAAAGCCTGTCCTTAAGAATATCCAGATAAAAAGCAGAAAGATCAAGAGTACAATAATTGTAAAGCGTATGGTATATAACATGGAACTCAAAAGTTTCATAGGCTTTCAGGGTTTTCTCAATGAGTCCCTGCAGTTTGTGCAAAGCGAACTTGTCAATATCAGGCATTGACTCATATGGCACTCTATCTGTTTTTGGATCATAATCATATAAATTGCCGAGCATAAATCTACAGGTATTTCTGATCCTTCTGTATGAATCGCTTAATTGTTTTAAGATGTTTTCAGAAATCCTTATATCATCCCTGTAATCAGATGCAGAAACCCATAGACGAAGAATTTCAGCTCCATATCTATCAATAACTTTCTTTGGAGCAATAACATTGCCTATGGATTTGGACATCTTTCTTCCTTTTGCATCAACAACAAAACCATGAGTTAATACCGACTTGTAAGGAGCCCTGCCTCTTGTACCAACGGCTGTTAAAAGTGAGCTGTGGAACCAGCCTCTGTGCTGATCACTTCCTTCCAGATAAAGATCAGCAGGCCATTTTAAATTCGAGCGCTCTTCTAGAACCGCTGCATGGCTTACACCTGAATCAAACCAGACATCCAGAATATCTGTTTCTTTAATAAATTTATTATGCCCGCATTTTTGACACACAGCCTTTTGAGAAAGGAACTCCTCTGCTTGTTTTTCAAACCAGACATCTGCTCCATGTTTTTCAAAAAGCTCTGAAATTTTATTTACTGTTTCATGATTTATAAACAGCGACTCACATTTTTCACAATAAAATACAGTTATGGGCACACCCCATGCCCGCTGCCTGGAAACACACCAGTCTGGTCGATTTTTAATCATTCCGTGAATTCTTTCTCTACCCCAGGCAGGAATCCATTTAACCCTGTCTATTTCATCAAGAGCTTTCTCTCTCAGACCTGTTTTGTCCATAGATATAAACCACTGTGGAGTCGCTCGAAATATAACAGGCCGTTTGCAGCGCCAGCAGTGCGGATAGGAATGCGAAATTGATTCCTGAGCAACAAGTACCCCGGAATCCTTCAATTTATCAATAATACCATTGTTGGCTTTAAATACGAACTGGCCTTTAAAGAACTCGACATCATCAGTAAAGCAGCCTTTTTCATTTACCGGCGAATAAGGATCCAAATCATATAACAGCCCGATTTCATAATCCTCACGCCCATGCCCTGGAGCAGTATGAACACATCCGGTGCCAGCATCCAGTGTGACATGAGAAGCAAGAATAATAAGGGATTCCCTGTTATATAGAGGATGACGACATTTTTTATGCTCAAGCTTTTTAGCATCAATCTCGGTGATTATGGAAAAATCAGAAATTCCAAAAATTTTCATGCAACTATCAACAAGATCTTTTGCAAGAATAAAGACCTCATCATCTCCTGTTTCAACGGCCGCATAAACAAAATCAGGGTGAAGAGCTACCGCAAGGTTTGCGGGTAAGGTCCAGGGCGTTGTAGTCCATATAATCAAATTGACCTTTTTATCTTTCAACGCGGTAATACCAGCGTCGTTTATTAAAGGAAATTTAACAAATATTGAGGGTGAAGGCTCGTCATTATATTCGATTTCCGCTTCCGCCAGAGCTGTCTTGCAACTGCAGCACCAGTGTATAGGTTTTTTGCTCCTGAAAAGGCTGTTATCCAAAGCAAACTTGCAGCATTCCCGTGCAATTATGGATTCATAATTGTAATTCATTGTCAAATAAGGATTGTCCCATTCACCCATAACACCAAGACGCTTGAACTCTTCACGCTGGATATCAACATATTTTTCCGCATATGATCGACATAGTTTGCGAAAATCGGTCTGAGAAATATCTTTTTTCCTGGATCCAAGCTCTTTGTCAACATTATGCTCAATAGGAAGCCCATGGCAGTCCCAGCCCGGTACATAAACAGCATCAAACCCGGACATTTGCCGCGAACGCACAATAATATCTTTCAGAATTTTATTCAGAGCCGTACCAATATGAATATTGCCGTTTGCATAAGGAGGGCCGTCGTGCAGGATAAACATTTCCCGGCCTTTGGAAGCATTTCTTATTTTATCGTATAAACAGCACTCCTTCCATGATTTCATCTGGTCGGGCTCACGCCTCGCCAGATTAGCTTTCATGGGAAACTTTGTAACCGGAAGGTTGAGTGTCTTCTTATAGTCCATGCATCCTCCATAATTGATTTTATTTTTACCTAAGAATCCTTTTGCACATGAATTGATACCATCTCATTTATTAATGGTGAACAAGAGTATCAATTCATGTACGAAAATCTATAAGTTGAGCGATTTTTTGCGAAGCGATGTGCCAAGATCTTGATGCAGCGAGGTTTGCGAAAAGCATAGGCATACCAATAGATATATCAAGACGTTTCACAGGTCCTTGATGCGCAAAAGATTGGTGCAGGTTGAGTAAAAAATCGCTCAACTTAGATTTTAAACTTTGAGAGCTACTTATAAAACCGCTATATGTCAAGAAAATACGACACCCATCAGCCATAACGCATGTATATAATCTCAAGAGGGTATCTTGCGATTTCCAGGCTATTTTGCTGAGTGAAGCCATGAATTTGTGAAAAAATGTTTATTCAGGCTGAAGGACAGTATTTTTCTGTATGATCTAACCAACAACTGTTTTGAAGGGGTTTGCGCATCATAGACAAAACTTGAAGGATGTCGGTAGAGTCTGTAGCCATAATCAATTGAATATTGATATATTTTTTTAAAAGTGCGAAAGTCGGGCTAACTCAGGCAGGGGCAAAGTTTCTTTAATAAAAAAAACATTGGACTTGAACGAAATTTTTTGCGAAGCTCAGCAATCCCCAAAGCATTTTTAGCTTCCATGATGAAGCATCAGATTTTGTTGCCATCTGATTTTACAGGTGTTCGGTGTAAAAATATTAGCCTTCCTTGAACTTGGAAAAACTATCTGGTTTTTCTTCGGACATTAGTTATGTCCGATTCTTTCTTTACGATAGCTTATGCATGAGTTTTTCATGGTTTGAATGTATTATACCTGAAGCGGATATATTTTTAAAAAACTAACGTGATAAAAAAACTCTAATTATGACTGTTAAAAAAGGACAAGAACTTAAGCTTGAAATTTCTGAATTAGCATTTGGCGGGAAAGGAATTGCTCACAAAGATGGGTTTGCTGTTTTTGTCGACCATACCGTTCCATTAGATATTGTAATCGCACGCATAATAAAAAAGAAGAAAAACTTTGCCGTTGCCCGTGTTGTCGAGATAGTTGATGAATCATCATTCAGGATACCCTCCCCCTGTATATACAGCGGCCAGTGCGGAGGATGCAAGTGGCAATTTTTAAAATATGACAAACAACTTGATTACAAACAACAGCATGTTATTGATTCACTTGAGCATATTGGAATGATAAAGGGAGTAACCGTACATTCCACTATTTCATCGAAGCTGATTTATGGATACAGAAACAAGATGGAGTTTTCCTGCTCTGACAGGAGATGGCTTATGCCTGATGAGATGGGCATGGAAAACCAGGATTTAAATTTTGCACTGGGGCTTCATGTGCCGGGTACTTTTCACAAGGTGCTTGATACCAAAAAATGTCTGCTTCAACCCGCGCTTGGGAATAATATTCTTGATGATATTAGAACTTATATCAAGGAGTCAAATGTTCCGGTATACGGGCTTCGGAGCCACATCGGATTCTGGCGTTTTGTTATGTTGAGACATTCTGCGGCTTATGATCAGTGGATGGTAAATATAGTAACTGCTGAAGAATCCAGCAAGATTCTAAAGCCGTTATCCGACTTGTTAACAGCTAAATATCCTGAAATTGTGTCTGTAATAAACAATATAAATACACGCAAGGCAGGCATTGCTATTGGAGAGTATGAAATACTTCTTGCCGGCAGTCCATTTATAAAGGAAAAAATTGGTCCGTTTGAATTTACGATATCCGCGAATTCCTTTTTTCAGACCAATACATCGGGCGCCGAGATATTATACGAAAAAGTCAAGGAATACGCAGGGCTGTCGGGGAAAGAGTGTGTTGTTGACCTTTACAGCGGAGCGGGCACGATAGCTATTTTTCTTGCTGATTCAGCAAAGGAGTTGACAGGAATAGAAATTTCTAAAAGTGCAATACAGGACGCTGAAGCTAATTGTCGAAACAATGAAATTTCAAATTGCCGTTTTATCCTTGGCGATATAAAGGATTGCCTTGAACATGTAAAAAAGCCGGATGTTATGATAATTGATCCCCCAAGGACAGGGATGCATAAAAATGTAGTTAAACAGATTCTTGATATGGCTCCGGCTAAAATTATCTATGTTTCCTGTAATCCAGCGACAATGGCAAGGGATCTCGGTATGATAAAAGACAATTACAAAATATTGGAAGTGCAACCGCTTGATATGTTTCCGCATACATATCACATAGAGTCGGTTGCCAGGCTTGAAAGAAATTAGATGGTATTAGTTCAAACAGGTCTTGAAAGATTTATTGAGTCCCCCCCAAAATGGATATTGGGCTGCCGTTTGGGGTTATTAAGCAATTCTGCTTCAGTTGACAGGAATTTTCGCCATGCAAGCGAATTAATTAATTTAAAGATGCCCGGTCAGCTTGTTGCATTATATTCACCTCAGCACGGTTTTTTTGCTGAAAAACAGGATAACATGATTGAGTCGGAAGATATGATTGATCCGATATTAAAGATTCCTGTTTTCAGCCTTTACGGGAAAACCCGAATACCCACAAAAAAAATGTTTGATCCCATTGATGTGCTTATTATTGACCTGCAGGATGTCGGAACCCGCGTTTATACTTTTATTTATACAATGTCCTACTGTCTTGAAGCTGCAAAAAAATTCGGCAAAAAAGTAGTAGTTCTTGACCGTCCCAATCCTGTCGGAGGCTCTGTGGTAGAAGGCAACTGCCTGTCATCAGAATGCAAATCATTTGTAGGGCGTTTTCCTATTCCTATGCGTCATGGGATGACAATGGGTGAGCTTTCTCTTTTATTCAATAATTACTATAGAAGAGATTGTGATCTTGAAATTGTAAAAATGAAAAGATGGGACAGGAAGATGTATTTTAATGATACGGGTCTTCCCTGGATTCCTCCATCACCAAATCTTCCTGCAATTACTTCTGCCATGGTTTATCCCGGCCAGGTACTTTGGGAAGGCACAAACGTTTCTGAGGGGCGGGGAACAACCCAGCCTTTTGAGGTTTTTGGCGCTCCTTTTATTGATACTGAAAAAGTTCTTTCAGACATGGGAGGCAGCAAATTGAAAGGCGCAATACTAAGATATAATGAATTTGAGCCCACGTCAAACAAGTGTACTGGAACTCTATGCAGAGGATTTCAAATTCACATAACCGATCCGAATAAATTTAATCCATATATTACTTCCATTAAATTGCTCAAGTCGGTCTGTTCCCATCACAAAGGTGAATTCGAGTGGAAACAGCCTCCTTATGAGTATGAATCCAAAAGACTTCCCATAGACCTTATAATTGGAGACAAGGAAATACGGCGACGCATAGAAAAAAATGACGATATAGATGAAATAGCAAGATACTGGCAAGATGATCTAACTGAGTTTATTGAAATAAGCAAAATGTTCTATCTTTATAAATAAAAGCTGATTTTTTATGAACAACTCATAAAAAATTCAGGGACAGGGGGGCAGCATTCGGTAGTCAGTTTAGGATATACTTTGCACGGCTATAAACTGCGCTTTTTGAGACGG
This sequence comes from Deltaproteobacteria bacterium, assembly GCA_030262775.1. Lineage (GTDB taxonomy): Bacteria > Desulfobacterota > Desulfobacteria > Desulfobacterales > ETH-SRB1 > B13-G4. The sequence goes on from JAJSZP010000045.1 coordinate 15,416, forward strand.
TCAGGATTATAAGGAAAGATTAAACCACGAAGTACAAGAGGGGGCACGAAGATTTTTTTTACCTAATTATTTTACTGACACCTGATCCCTGACGACAGTTAGAAATACAGGAGACTTTGTTTTGGAAAAAGAAAAAACAGGCTGGCAACGGATGAAGTTTAGAAAAAACAAGGTTTGGCTGAATACCGACAATAAAGGGCAGCCGATTGTTAAAAATGGCAAAGTGTTAATAAAGTATCAGCTTGAGCAGGATTATGAGTACTGGGTGAATAAAGATAACGTTAAACCCATTGATCCATGGGAGTATAATAAAAAAATTTCTAATAAAAAAATACTGGGTAAAACAAGTAAAAAAAAGGCATTGAAATTAGAAAGACAACTTTCGGTAGAACAGGATATGATCTGCATCTATACAGACGGAGCGTCTTCCGGCAACCCAGGCCCTTCAGGGATAGGCATTTTGTTGCTTTATGGAGGCCATGAAAAGGAGATATCAAAACATATAGGTGTTGCAACCAACAATATTGCGGAGCTTGAGGCTATTCGTGTGGCTTTGCTGGAATTAAAAAGAACCGATCTTCCGGTAAAAATTTTTACAGATAGTTCCTATGCTTATGGAGTCCTTACTCTTGGATGGGAAGCAAAGAAGAATACGGAATTAATAAAATCAATTAAGAAGATTATTTCAAAATTCAGAAATCTGAAGTTTTACAAAGTAAAAGCGCATGCCGATATTAATGGAAACGAAAGAGCGGATTATCTTGCTACATCAGCAGTAACAAAAAATCTATAGAGCCCTGCCTTATTTTAAGCAGGGCTCTTAATTTGAGACCTTTGCAAAACGCCCCTTTTTGCCCAATTTAGATGTCAGGCCCAAACAGTTAAAATTTTCGCCTTTCTTGAACTTGAACAAAATTGAGCATTTTTCAAAGGTCTCAATTTGAAGTTATTCAGATTATGATTAAGCTGATTTTAATTTTTCAATCTCGCCTTTTAGTTCATCAATTTCTTTCTTGTATTTTTCTACATCCCCAGTTGCAACTTTATCTGTTGTCTCATCTTTTTTCCAGGTATCTTTTAGTTCATCAAAGCCCAGATAAAGAGCCAATCCACCTCCGAGTAGAAGCATTACAGGGATAGCGCCAGCTAAAAGCTGCAAAAAAGGTTTCCACCATATTGAAATACCAATAAGACCCAGAACAGCTCCGATGGCCCCGCCAATTAAAGTTTTCATAAAAATTCATCCTCCTTTAGCTTTAAATTGATTCCTTTGGATATTGAAAATTTTCAATAGTAAATTACATGTACTATATTTAATAAGCCCATCTATTAATTTGTATAATTATAAAGAATATCGTATAGATACATATAATAGCATTAAGCAGATCAAGTTTTTTTGTGAAATAACACAACAAAATCTGTAACGCAAGCTAAAATTTCTGGTTATAGTTTTTAATATTGCATTCAAATTTTATATTTGATAATTTTTATATTTCTGAAAATATAATTCAAATTACTTCATAAACTGAAGTTTCACCGAAATTAAAGCATAATTATCATGCAACCATGCGTAGCAGCATGTTAATGAAATATTTTTTCAAGGATTTGGTGTGACTGTGGCAAACAGCATCAA
>JAJSZP010000046.1 GCA_030262775.1 Deltaproteobacteria bacterium
GTAGTAATTGTGAAAAGTCTTTGTTTTTCATGGCTTCCTCCTTTTCGGAATATATCAAAAAAATAGGAATCATTGATTAATTTTCAACATTTAAAGGGAACATAGCCTTTTTTAAAGATAATAACTTTCTTACCGGCCAAGTTAAAAAGCTTCCCAGACGATATGAACGAGAATTAAGCAGAAAATAAGTTTGCTGTGTTTTTTCAATTAATTTCTTCTCAATTTCAACCAATTTCTCATTTGCTTCTGATAATTTTTTTTCTGACTCGCTTAGCCTATTATTTACTTCACATAGTTTTTTCCACATTTTTGATAGCTTTTTATCTTTTTCAGCCCATTTTTTACAATCTTCTTGTGCTTCATCCCACATATTGAGATAAGTTTGAAAGTAATCAATACTAATTTTTCTGAAAGGAATTTCTAAATTTTCTGTCAAGTCCTTAAAAAATTTATCATGTATTGTGTAATTTAGTGCAAAAATCAACAAGGTCATAATCATTTTTTCTGAACTAAACGTATTAATAGAATTAATAAACTTCATCATATTAGTATAAATGTCATCTTCAGGCAAAACTTTTTTTAAGTCATAATTTAGAAAGAAATTAGAGAGTATAATGCCCACCTCAAATTCAGTTTCTGCTTCATTTTCCAAATTATATGTATTTAAATCATGAATCCTATACGTTAAAAGAGACAGATTAATGATGTGAACCTTGAAATGATAACAAAGCCTTAAAAAAAACTCATAATCATGCGTATATTTTAGATTTTGGAAAAGCCCGATATCTTGAAATACACTTTTTCTGCAAAATAAATTGGAAGTCGTAATGAGGAAGTTACCGGCGAGAAGGTCAAGAATGATGTTATTTTCGTCTTTAAATGATGTTTCTGAATCATGGCTTGTCCAGTTATCTTTTGCTCCATGATACTTTGTGAAATTCCCTTGATCATCAATAAATTCTATATGGCTGAATACAGCATTAATAGAATTATTGTCTTCAAGTATTTCTAGAAACTCCTCAAACCTATTCGTATAGTACACATCATCCGAATTTAAAATGCTTATATATTCTCCTTTTGCAAGCTTGATACCTCTATTTATTGTATTATGTGCTCCTTTATTCTTTTGATAATAATATTTAATTCGTTCATCTTTTATTTGTTTAACAATCTCTTCAGATCCGTCAATAGAACCATCATTAATAATTATCAATTCAAGATCTGAAAATGTTTGTTCCAATACTGAATAAACAGCCTCTTTTATATATTTCTCATGGTTAAATAAAGGAATTATAACGCTAATTTTAGGATTGTTCATTTATTTACCTTTAGTTACCGATTTTTGCGCCAATAATTTCCAATAGTTAAAACGGCACACGATATCCCATTTTTTTCATCTTGTTACTACAGACATCCTTGAATATTTCTTTTTGTTCTATTGTCCAACTCTGATGTGAAGGTGGTCTCGACTTGAATTCCTTTATAACATTAATATTATTTTTTGTGCTTTCGGATAATGGGTGAATGAGATTATTTCTTGCAAAGACAGCAGACTTATCATGATCATATATTCCAAGAAATTCAAAAATTCGTTTAAAAAACTCCACAGGTTGAGATACCAAATCTTCGTGTCGAACCATGAGGCAATGGCTCATTTCCGATATATACCCAAATTTTTCGATACAACCAACCCACCATTCGCAATGAGTAATGAATTCCATATCTCTAAAGCCTGGAAAAATGGTCCTTGACTGAACTACATCAAGTCCGTTTCGTACGATATGAATAAACTTTGCATTAGGATAAAGAGCCCTGATCTCTTTATAGTTAGTATAATCCGGAAAAGTCTTGACAGACCAGCATTTAATATTGAAAAAGTTTTTTCTGTCATTAAAAAGTGTTTTCATTATTTTCCGGCTTCCGTAATACTTCCCGAAAGCTGTTTCAAAACATAACCGTCTAACCTGGCGATATAAATACTTTTTACTGAACTGTATTGAGGTTAAATAGTATTTCCTCATCGTTAATTCGCTATACTCGAATATTTTTGTTAATGAAGCAAGATCGATAATAAATGGAGACTCACCACCTGCTGTTAAAATTTGGGGATGTTGTCCCAGTGCCTCTAAAAGGATGGTAGTACCGGATCGTCCTAGTCCCATCACAATTAATGGATTATGGTAAAATTGAATTTTTTTTGCTGTGAAGGATCTCAACTTCCGCTTTAAATGGATAATCAGATCAATAATCTTAGAGAATACGGTTTTCATGGCCCTGGTTTTTCTTCACTGTCCAAAAATCCTCGGTTAATTCTATCGACTTCAGCTTGAATCCCCCAATCAACTGTTTGAAATGCCACGTATCTCGATTGAGTGTAAAAGAAATTCACCAACTATTTTTCCTGGATCTAAGCGCAAACGTCCGGTAAAATTCCTTGATGGTAATTGAATAAAAACAACATTATTTCCCTTGGTTATTCTTCTTCTTATACTCTGCTTTTCACTATAGTGCGGTACCGATTTGGTGGTATAATAAAGTTGCAGGACAGTATCTTTTGGACTTGTAATATCTATTTTAACGACTAAATCTTTTTCAGAAGGAAAGTTAAATAACGGTAAAGCAAAATAAGGGTCATTTCCGTTAGATATTAATACCATCCCCTCCGGTCTATATTGAAATAATAATTGATGAAGTGGTTTTAAACCATCAAATCCATTAGTGTTGTTTATCATAAGCCGTATATCATTCGAAACATAAAATTTGTTTTTCGGTATTGTTTGCTTATATTCTCGTAATAGTTTTCCAGCATTTATAATTGCTATTTCTTCTTTTGGTGAAACTTTATAATCATGTTTATAATTATATACTTTGATCGGCAAAAATGCCGCTTCCTTATATTCTCTGGCTAATAGATTAATCAGGCTTTCCGGAACCCATGGTACAGAAGTAGATGGCAGGCCATATTCATCATACCGTTTTTTTGCTGCAAGAGAATCTTTCCAATGAGACCTTATGAAAATAATTTCCCTCGGTTGTTTCAATTGGGGTTCCTGAAGTGCATGTCTTATAATATTTAGCTCTTGTTTCTGGGGTTCCACGAATCCATAAGTGAGGTTTTTGTATGCCATCAGACTAAATACAGCCGCTATACATGGAAATATAATTTTTATTACACCACTTTTAAAAATTTCTTTAATAGATAAAAAAAGACAAAACACTACTAAGGAACCCAAAATCCCTTGTGTTCTGAAAGCAGCCCAGCTTTCATTAGAAGCCAAATTCGGCAAATACGACAAAGGGATCAAAAAGGATAAAATAAGTATAAACGGCCACCTTTGCTGTTTGTTTCTCCATATCCGAAGAAATAATCCGCCTAACATCACAATAAGGACTGTTATTATGGTCCAGGATATAATGACTTTTTCCTGCAAAATGCTAAATAAGCTTAAAGCATCACAAAAAGGGTTTTTCACAAACCAGTGAATTTTTTCAATAAAGTTATTAGTCAGGCCGCTTCTACCCAAAGGCTCAACCGTAAAAGGCCAAATAGTTGCCTTATAGAGTATATAATAAGCCATGACCGATATTGTAAATATAACAAAACAATACATGCTCTTACGGAACAAATCATCGCTATTTTTAAGCGGCCTAAACAGTGCAATCGCTATGAATAACCAGAAGGATGGAGCGATAGGCTGATAAATCATAAGAGAAATAATAAGTAGTACCATACTACCAAGCATCATGATTGATGCTTTTAGCTGACGATCTCCCAAACGAAACCAGTCAAATGACTTAAGGCATAGCTCTCCAGCAATAAACGCCAACGCAGCGCCATACACAATAGGAAAAGTAGTAGCCCAGGCCGCATATAATCCAAACGCTGGCATCAAACACATAATTATAGACACACTTCCCCCCTCAATCCTCTTCCAGCCTGCTAATATATATGCCCTATAGAGGAGCGCACTGAATAACATTATCCCAAAGAGCGATATCATCCTGGCATATTTCAAATCACTTATAAAATAAAACTTGGAGAACAGCCACTTCATTAATATTCCATAGAGTGGCCTGCCACTGGAAATACAAAAATTAAGAGTATTTTGGTCTCCGGCATTGTATAGTAGAAAATAGTCATCATGCAGCGCATAACATTCTAAGATATGTCGATAAGTCAATAACAGAATTATACCTGAGATAGCTGAAAAGACTATATGGGTTATTGTTTCTTCTCTTAACAATTGAGCTTTCTCCCTTCCACAATTACCATTCCCCCAAAATTCCTTACAAAGGGAATTGAGCCAAAAATCCTATGCGTAAGCCTTGGTAGTTTTACGTTATTTTGTTGATTGAAAAAATAGAAGAAATGCGGTGGCAAAAAGTCGAAGTTTTAGTTTTACATTTGATCCCCGCTTCATGAAGCATCTGTATTAGTTGCTTTTCCGTAAAAAGGAGAGAATCGCTCGCCTCTTCATCATAAAGTTTCCAAAATTTCATGATAAAATCGTAGATAAAACGCACTGGGCTCATATGGGGATCGTAGGAGTAAAATGCACCTTTGTTTGTGATCATACTTGCCACTTTTTGAACCACTACATCGGGTCGGGAAACATGATGTAAAGCCTCTGGGATAGCACAGCCATCGAAAGTTATATTTTTAAGTGGAATTTCTTCTGCGTAGATTTCAATATCGAGTTCATCTTTTTTGCATTCAGGACATATGATATAGGAAAGCAGATTTTTATTCATAAATGTTTTACCAATCGATCTCGGCCAAAGAGAATCATATATTGGGCGCCCAGCGGCAGAAATCCAACGAAGGGTTCAAACTTTCTGAAGAACCTCAGGAAATTTGGGGAAAAAACTATATAGCGTTTAAGAAGAATTTTTAATCCGCTGCCCTTGGCCAATTTCACAAATTGACAGGGATGGATCAGAACTGCATCCACATCAAACGGACAAGTATTAACAGTGTAAAGAGTTAAAGGATTTAAGGGATTATGCTCAAACACTACGATTTTGCCATTAGATTTTAAAAGTGTCCTTAATCTAAAAAGAGTGTTATGCCGATCTTCACGTTTAATATGATGGAAAACGTTAGCAACAATAATCAAGTCATAACTCTCCGAGTCGAGAATATGACTTTTGAAAAACAAGTTTTGTAAATGCCCCCATTTTCGACATGCCCATTCGATGGATTTAATGGAAACATCATATCCATAAACTTTTGATTTTGGACATGCCATAGCTATGAGACTGGATAGCTTTCCAATTCCACAACCAAAATCCAGGATCACCTGCTTACAATCCCTGCTAAAAACCCATCTCTTAAGACAGTTAAGTTTGTAGAGGTCAAAGTAATTGTTTTCTTCTCCCGAAAGCCATATGCTTTCATTAAGTAGTTCTCTATAAAAATGTGAACAATTATCAAAATCAAATATTGCCATGCTGGAATTTTCTTCCCGGCGTTTCAAGATAAATTTCCTTTTTTACCAACTGAAAGTTTTCTATATAATTTCGGTCTTGGCAATTTAAAATAATTCCATGTCTCAAAAATTTTGTCTTCCAGTCTCTTGAATTCAAAGCAGGGGAAATGGGCAACCAGCTTTGAACTATCCAAGACAATTGATGTATTGTCTAATTGCCGTTTAGGATGAATACGATATTTAATCGGCATGTCGATGACAGTTTGAAAAATCTCTAAAAGTCGAATAATAGATGTGCCTGCGCCTGATCCCAGATTATATATACCGGAAGAGGCCGGACTATTCAGCGAATGGGTCATTAGATAAGAAACATCCTTGATGTAAACATAATCTCTCAAGGTGTTTTGATCGCCATAAACCTGAATTTCCAACCCTCTCAGGATATCCCGCATCCAGACTGCAATTACGCCCTGGGCTCGCTTGAGTGGTTGTCGTGGACCGTAAGGGTTTCCAATTCTGTAAATATCCATTTGTATGCCGCTGTGCTCTTGGAAATAAAGAAGAAAATGTTCTGTAGCCAGCTTGACAATCCCATAGGGAGATAATGGTATGGGAACAGCTTTTTCATCGACCGGTTTATATTGTGGGCCGTAAACTGTGCCTCCTGAAGAGGGAAAAACGATTTTCTTAACGCGTTTACTAACTGCCAGTTCAAATAATTTTATTGAGGGCCGCAGATTATCCTCGATCTCAATAAATGGATCATTCCAGCTTTCAGCCGGATTGGTCGCGCAGATAAAATGATAAACTATGTCCTGGCCATCAAGACTCTTTGCAAGATCATCCCGATTGGCGAATTCACCTGATATAAACCGGATTTTTCCCCTCTGGTGCTCAAGGTTCATTGAAACCTCATAAGGAAACCGGTCAAAAACAGTGACATCATGCCCAAGTGAAACAGCTTGATCAACAAAGTGAGAACCTATAAAACCATCTCCGCCTAAAATGAGTATCTTCATGATGACTCCTCAAATGTGGTTTCCGCAACAACGGCAACTGATCGTTTTCGCATATTATCACTTAATCGAGCGATATACTCTCCTAGAATTCCAATGGTAATCAACTGTACTCCACCTAAAAAAGTAATAATAACGATCAAAGATGTGTAACCTGGAACATCAAAGGGTTCAATTAACCAAAGGCAGACAACCCAGGCAGCAAAAATAAAACCGGTGAAAGCAGCCAATATTCCAATGATTGTAGCAAGGCGCAATGGAATATAAGAAAACGAAAGAATAGCTGCAACGGCAAGGCTAAAATATTTCTTACAGGTGTAACCCGATTTTCCCTTGACCCGTGCATTGCGCTGATATTCGACACCAATCTGTTTAAAACCTACCCACGAACGAATGCCCCGCAAAAACGGATTGACCTCATGGAACTGTAAAATAGCATCGACTACGCAACGCTTCATCACGCAAAAATCGCCGGCATCAAGAGGAATATTCACTTTGGACAGTATTCGAAGAATACGGTAAAAAAAATAGTAAGAAAATTTCTTGATAAAATTTTCTTTACGCTTACGCCGGACTCCATAAACAACATCAACGTCTTCATACAGCCGCTGGAAAAAATCAGGCAGAATATCAGGTGGATCCTGTAAGTCGTCATCAATAATTGCAATAAAATCTCCTCGACTCTTTTCCAAACCAATAACTAACGCAGCCTGATGGCCAAAATTCCTTGAGAGCCTGAAACCGCGTATAAATGAATGCAACCTTGAAAGTCGGCGGATCTCTTCAAATGATCCATCCTCACTTCCGTCATCTACCAAGACCAGCTCAAAATGAATCTGAGCGTTATTCATAACTCTTGAAACACGATCAACCAGTAGCACCAAGGTCTCCCTAGAGTTATAAACAGGAACAATGATTGTGTGCATTTTGGTTTTCATGTTATTCAGTTAACATTATTTTATCAACAAACGCCTGAAAAACTCAGCCGTTTGCCATATTTTAGATTGTTTTATCATATTCAATTCTGATTCGACATTCTGAATATGTATGTCTTTTTCTTGGATTATACAATTTTTCTCACAAATGTTGTTTTCAAGGTCTATCATTTCAATAGTACTATTCTTAGAGCGTATCTGCTGCCACTGCATAACTATTTCTTTCTCTAATGTTCTTACGGCGATAGAATCATCTTTAGACTTATACCAGTACATCTCAACCTCGAATTGAAGAATCTTTTCCCTTGCATCCGCCTTTACTTTTATCGGAAGTTCAAACACGAGCTGCGGATCATTACTGAGAGATAAAAATGTTTCTCCGGAATTTGCATTACAATAATAAACATTTTCTCTTTGTGAATATTGCGCTATTTCACGTCCGCTTTGTATTTGCCACAACAATTTTTCTTGTTTTCCTTTTGGGTCTGAATATTTCAGTACTATATTGAATAAATCAAAAATTCCAGGCTGGTCAGACGGATCAAGCCGAAGACGACACACATTGATGGCTGACCCTGGTAGTTTGAAAATCAATATCTGGCGATCGGGTCCCAAAGAAACAGAAACTGAGACACTGTTATCTTCACAAAAATACTCATTTTCTCCAGCCCAAAACAGTTGTGCCGAGACAGTTTCAGATTGTAAGTCTAATGGATCTTGAAATGGCTCACTGAGCATAGTTGTAATAATATTTGGTTCCTTCAAACAGGTCAATTCAGCTTGAACTTGCCATTCAAATTCAACAAACTTGTCTAACTCCTGATCCAATCTGATAGACAAGAGGCTAAAAACGTATTCAACAAACTCTCTCATATTGGTAATATTTTTTGTTTTGTAGATTCGGATAAGCAACTCTTTACAAATGCAAGAAAACCACAAAATCGCCCTGAATAACACATATTCCGGGCTTATTCTTGAAGTCATTATCCATTCTTTATCTATAATTCTGTACGATCCATCATTATCTAATATTATATTAAAAGGAAGCAAATCAAATGCATCGTGTGAAAATTCTTGGTTATGGAAGTATTGTATGAGAAACCGGTAATAGTCCTGGATCAATATTTCAAAAGGCCTGTTGTCATTACTCCCAACCAAAGTTTCTATCCAGACTGTAGAAAGTAAAGGCCCTTTTATGTACTTTGCTTGCTTAAGATTTTGTTTAATGAACTGAGCATTACTTTCTCTTTCTGTACTTACCATTCTTTCTTTTCTAACGTAACTTTCTCCAACAGGTTTTATTGTAACAGTTCTATATGCAGGCTTCCTGATAGAGTCTGAAAAATGCACAAAATCATAAGGGATAACATTAGCTAAACGATCCATAGAGTCTGAAATAATTATGAAAAATGAGTTTGCAAAATCTTCTAAGTAATAAGATTGCTGAAGAGATTTCCAAATAAGAAATTCATCGCCATTTGGCCTCCATGCTTTAGTATAATCTCTCGACGATACTCGATATAGAATCGAATGAGCGTATTCATCGTTTTTAATGTATACATCAGATAGTACTGCGCTCGGCAATTTATAATCAGGGAAAGGATAAATAAATCGATAGCACTTAAAATTTGCGTAATCTAATATATATTCCCATTCTCTTTTATCATATGTTCTAACACCTTGACTCTGGGGATATCCGTATAATCCGACATAAGTCTGGCCATAATGATCTTCTGATGCTCCCATCCAATATTTGAGCCCCATCCTGTTTTCTATGGCAATAAATAATACTCCATCCTTTTTAAGTGCTGACTTGACATTTGTTAATATGTTAATCACCGCATTTTTATCACTAACTGCATTTGGTAAAAATTTCTTTGCATATTCAAGAACACCTATCAGGAAAACAGCATTATATGCTTCTTTCGGTAATATGAGTTCATTAAAATTTGCATTAATTACATTAACATTTTCAAGATCCCTACATCGGAGTCTATTTATTTCAGCTCTCTTAAAGTTTCCTTCTACAGCATCTATATTGATATGCAACTCACCCAAATAACGAGTTATAGATCCACAGCCACTCCCCAATTCCAGAACATTTTTGATACCATCAAGTTTCAATCCTCTAAGCAAGTTTGCGCGTTTAGAACTAAGGTGATATTCAGACGGCCAATCAATAATCTTTTCATCCAATTCTACAGATTGGGAAGTCAAGTCTTGGGCATTCATAATAACATCATTCAAATACTCCTCTGCTGTTTCACCATCTGAGTAATCAAAACTACCTTTCGGCTCTACAGTCCAAACACTGGAATCCGTTTTTACCAGGTTATTACATTTCAATAATGGAAATTTCATTAATTAATACCTTGCTATACCCTGCTTATTGTTATTTCTGAGCCCATGTCAAAAAAACCAACGCTTTGGCGTTTAGATATAACGTCAAACGATAAATAGTCATATTTGCGCTCATAAACCACATATTCACCATTTTCATATCCTGCACAACCCAATGAAAGCAGATACCCGCCTGGATTTAATAGTAGTTTGTGTTTAAATATAGCCAGCAAAACTTCATCTTTATGTAACGTCCCGGTATTAATATTCTGGTAAAATGTATTTGTTCCGGAAATATCAAATCCTTTAACATCTTTAATCGTATATGCGATTATAGGATTATAAATTGTATCATTAAATCTGACTTTTAGCCGAAATTCATACGATTGCCCATGTACCAGGGTTTGAAGAGCGCTCCCATCTAAATCAAAAATACCTGCTTCTATAAGCTTTGTCTTGCCATTTCCGTAACAGTTCATATCCGGGTTGAGCCGAAAAAGACCTTCCCATTGTTTATCCCTGATAATCTCCTTCTGCTCATCTACAGGTCGTACAGTTTCAGCAGAAATCCGTTCCGGACAGTTAACAATCAGGCGGTTGTATTCATCAACCACATCCTTAGGAGATCCTGAAGTATGAATCTTGCCATTTTCCAGCAAATAGGCAGATGAACAATAACGCGTAATTAGATCCATTGCGTGAGTTACAAATAAAATTGTTATGCCTTTTTCCTGAAATTCTTTGAATTTTGCGAAACATTTTGACTGAAAAAGTGTATCCCCTACTGAAAGCGCTTCATCTACAACAAGAATATCAGGATTTACATTTATCGCTATAGCAAAAGCCAGCCTTACATACATTCCACTGGAATAGGTTTTTACCGGCTGGCCAATAAAATCACCTATCTCTGCAAATGCCACAATATCGTCAAACCGGGCCTTTATTTCTTCATGCGTCAAACCGAGGATTGCACAATTCATATAAACATTTTGGCGTCCTGTAAATTCAGGATTAAACCCGGCCCCAAGTTCGAGAAGAGCAGATATTCTTCCATCAATTTCAACACGTCCTGATGTTGGCTGCAAAATGCCACATATAATCTGTAACAGAGTTGATTTTCCACTGCCGTTTCGACCTATTATACCAACCGTTTCTCCCCTTTTTAAGTTGAAAGACACGTCTGTCAGAGCATTAAATGAATGATGGTACTTTTTTCTTAATGGATGGAAAGTTTCTTTAACTCTATCAGCATGACTGTTGTAAAGTCTGTAAGTCTTGGTTATCTCCTTTAAATTTATAACTATATCATCAACCATAACATATAATATTGTTTTCAAAATTCAATTAGCCAATTAGCCATTGAATATTTCTAAAATTTATAACACATCAGCAAATTGTGGTTTCAATTTCTTAAATGTCAATGCGCCGACTACAAAAATTATGATTGCCAATACCCAGAAATATAAAGTCTGATATGGATGATTCCAAAAGGGATTAAAATAAATAAATGACTCTCTGTATCCCTGAACGATATAAAACATAGGATTAAGCTTAAGTATAGTCTGTACTTTTTGGGGCATAATGTTAATATCCCAAAATATTGGAGTAGCCCAAAAACCTATCTGCAATACCACACCAACAATTTGTCCAACATCTCTGATAAAAACATTCAATGCAGAAACTATCCAGCCAAATCCAAGGGCAAGTACACACATACATAAAAGATAATAAAAGAACTGAAAGTAATAAAGGCTGCAAGGCATATTCTGGAACCAAATCAATCCAATAAGAACAATTAAAAATACCATATGAGTAATCAAACATGAAACTATTATTACTACAGGTAATATTTGCGAATGAAATTGCGTTTTTTTAATCAGATGGGCATTTACTACAATTATGTTTGCAGAGCCATTAACCATGTCAGAAAAAACAAACCAGGAGGCCATGCCGGCTGTCAACCAGACAACAAACGGAACATCATTCGTTGGCTGAACCCTGAATCCAACACTAAAGACGACCCAAAAGACAAAAATCATAACTATCGGATTTATAAATGTCCAAATAAAGCCCAACAGAGAGCCAACATATTTAGTTACCACCTCTCTTTTTGCCATGGAAATAATCAGATGTTTTTGCAAAAAAATCAGTTTAATGAAATATATAAAACTTTTTATCATTTTACAATAATCCTACAAATATCTTCAAACGCAAGCGGACGGGGTAGTTCATTACACTATAAAGCTTTTAATAACTGCTCATATTTATTATGGTCACCAATCCAGTACCAAATCACTGACTTCTCATTTCTTACAGCAAGCGCCCGATAATCAATTGTCACTCTTACTGCCAGATATTGTATTCCGTATTCACACATTTAAAATTCAGAGAGGGATGAAAAGGGTTCTTCTTCCAAAGATCAAATTTTCTATCCGCATCCCTTTGAATCTTCTTTGGCAATCCCTTATATGATTTCCAATACGATTTTACAGTAAATGGATTCACTTACATCACCTGGCTTTTTCCATTAATATGTTCTTGAAGAGCTTGTTTTGCCATATTAATCATTGGCTCGGGAGACTTTGATAATATTTCCTGCCATTTCTGTTCACTATAAAGTTCATTTACAAAATTTCTTAACATTTCTACGGCCTGATCTCTATGGACTTTATCAATCCCTTCCAAAATCTCAACAGCTGTCAAAGATTCCGGAGTCAAAGATTTTACAGTTTGCATTACGCCACCTCTCTATTCTCTTTTTTTATTAAATCTATCTGCATTCATTTATATAAATCTGCGACTAATTTAATTTTCAGCCACGGATATACACGGATTACCACTGATATTTTTATAAAAACCAAAAACTGTCGGGTTAATAGTAAACCTCGCAATTTTTAGGAGGATTTTCCCTCAAATACTTTTTTAAATTTTCACCTGTCAGGCCATTATATTCATAATAAAGTGATGTGTTCGCTGAATCAGGTCGCCAGTGACTAGTTTCCTCCGGTACCCAGGATGGGGTAAACCCATGAAGATTTATCATGCATCGGTATTTCTGAGTGGTTTTACTATTATCCATTGATTCAACATTTACAATGGATCTATGAAAAAAATAACGATATTTAGTAGTTATTGGGTAATTAAATACGCCCTTTAATATATTGCTCGTTAAAGCATCAGAAAAAAGAGGTTTATTATCTTGTTTCATTATGTCATTAATCATGGGTTTCCATTCGTTCCACCATGGTCTTGTATTAAGTAATATAAAATCTAACTTGCCGTAAACCGGACCGGAACGAACACCACTAATAAGGATTATTATCATTAAACAACCTGCAAAATATACAGTTTTGAATGACCGAACTGTAAAAGCCCGCGCACAACGCCCTTCAAAACTATACAGAAAAAATGCTATTGGGATCCAGAACATTGAAGAATAACAAAGGCGGTAATAAGTTGATAGATATTTATCATTATTTGACACCCAGATAAAATTAAAAAGGGGAATAGCATAACCCACAAAAGGCAATATGCCTAAAATGAAAATTTTGATCTTCTTTGTATTATTAATTTGAATTAAATTTGGCCAAAATAAGGGGATTGAAATAATTATGGGAATAACGGACATTATACCTAAAGTATCATTAATTCGGTAAGACCAAATTTTCCCTATCAAATAAAAGCCTTGCCAACAAAAAACCGCTTGCTGATTATTCTTCCACAAATTTCTTTCAAATCCTTGCGAGAGAACCTTTTGAAAAAACTCGAATTGAGGCAATACAAAAAAAAATACAAACAATATTAAAAAATAACTTATTTTTAACCAAATTTGAGAATGCGTCAACCAACGCCAGATTTTTTCATGAAGGTTGCAAAACAACCAGATCAAGGCTATAAATCCCATAAAAACAGCTTCCTGCATATGATTGACTATTAGGATAGGCAAACTTATTAAAGCCAATAATAAGCCATACAATATATCTTTCCAGTTTTTTTTAAAAAAATAACTTGCTGTCCATAACCAATATAATAACAAAGAGGTAAAGCTTGGGGCCAGACTATAGTAACTGAAATAACTGAATCGGTTGGTGCCAAAAAATAAAAAAGCAATCAGACAGCTCAAAAATGCCCAACGATCAGGAAGGCCAACAGATTTAGATAAAATAAATAATCCTACCGTTAATATTCCCCAATAGACACCATGCAGCAAATCAATTCTTCTTAAGGTAATTTCAGGACTGGTAGATTTTTCTGAAGAACAAAGAAAGTTAGTGGACATGCTGAAGTGCCAAAATCCTTTATTCTTTTTAGGAAGTTGATTTGAACTTTTGTCACAATATGAGTATGTTCTTTTTAGATGATCTATCGGATCTCCTGGAGGTTCAAGATATGGGCCTAAAAAATAACCAGTACAAAAGAATATTAAAAAGACAAGCAAACTTTGCTTAATAAATTGTTTGCTTAAATAAACAAGCGTGATGAATATTGTTATCCATCCGAGCACTCCTAAAAAAAGAGTAGAAAAAACAAGACCATCCCAAAAGCTATATAAATGATTTAAGGAAATAAGAGCTAAAAAAAACCATAAAATAAATATTAAAGATTTAATGGAAAGCATTACCCAAAATCTAACTCCCTTAATTTTCACGACACTACCACTCACTCACACCACCGCTTCATCATCTGATATCGTATACTCGGGCACGATCTCTTTCATCTTCTTCTTAATACCTTTTGCATTGTGTGCGTCCGCCAGCGCCTTTAATTCCATTATTTTTTCTTCAAGACCATTTAAGCTGTTAAATTTTACCTCTTCAGAAGTTCGGCCTTGCGCCGAAACGCTGTTCTTCAAAACAAGAATCTTCTCGTGCTCGGTCTTTACAATCCCTTCTCCCTCTGTAATCAACTCCTCGTAAAGTTTCTCACCCGGCCTGAGACCTATAAATTTTATCTCAATATCTGTATCAGGTTTTTTGCCGGAAAGACGGATCATGTCCCTGGCCATGTCGACTATTTTGACTGGCGTTCCCATTTCAAGAACAAAAATCTCACCACCCTCGCCCATGGTAAATGCCTGAAGTATAAGTTGTGATGCCTCCTCTATAGTCATAAAAAACCGGGTTATCTCCGGATGCGTGACGGTCACAGGGCCGCCTTTTTCGATTTGATGCTGGTAAAGGGGAATTACTGAGCCTGAAGAACCGATCACATTCCCAAAACGCACTGCCATAAACTTAGTCAAACCAGACGAATAAAATTGCACGATCTTTTCAGTAACGCGCTTTGACGCCCCCATTATATTGGTAGGCCGCACTGCTTTATCTGTAGAAACAAGTACAAATCGACCGACCTTATGAGCGATTGCCGCTTTGACAAGAGTATTTGTCCCGACAATATTAGAATATACCGCCTCCCATGGATTTCTTTCCACTAACGGAACATGCTTATAGGCAGCCGCGTGAAAGACTACATCCGGTTTGTATTTTCGGAAGACCTCATCAACCAATCCCTTATCCTGTATCCGACCTAGCACAGTCCGATATTTTAAGTAGGTAACTACGTGCTTGAGTTCCATCTGAATCGAATATAGATTGCTTTCGCCTGCATCGAACAAAACCACAAGAGATGGCTCATACTTGCAGATCTGCCGGCACAGTTCAGAACCTATCGAACCACCTGCTCCTGTAATTAACACACACTTGTTTTTCAAAAAGTCCGAAATCTTATCATTTTCAAGCTGGACGGGATGCCTTCCAAGAAGATCTTTGTATGAAATATCCCGGATTGTCTTGATACTGATTTTGCCGTCGATAATTTCCCCCATCCCTGGAAGTGTCTTATAGGGAATCCTTGTCAAATCACAGATCTCCACAATACGCCGCATCTCTTTTCCAACCGCAGAAGGCACTGCAATCAACATCTCATCCACATCTTCGTTTTTTACAATCTCTTTAAGCTCTTCGATGCCGCCAAGAACCTTTATCCCATGGATCTGTTTGCCAACCTTGTTTTTATCGTCATCAACAAAGCCAACGACTCTGTATTTCATCTTAGGGTTGTCATAAATCTCACGAATAACCTTTTCCCCTGCGTCGCCGGCGCCAATTATGATCATTTTCTTATGTTCGTTGCTGTTGATGCCAGTCTTATTAAGAGAAAAGCTATTAATAGATAATAGAAGTCGGATGACAAACCTGATTCCGGCAATCAATATCAGGGAAAAAACTGCATCAACAAGAAATACGGAGCGCGAAAAACCCTGAAATCTGCTCAACATCAGGATTACTGTAATAATAATAGCGGAACTCACCGCTACCGCCCTGATTACATTAATGAGGTCAACGATACTGGTATAACGCCACATACCTCGGTAGAGGTTAAAGGAGTAAAACACCACCAGTTTGCACAGCACGACAGGGACAATTGTCTGTTTTATAACCAGCAGTTCCCTTGCTCCAACATGAGCCTCAAACCGTACAACATAGGAAAAAAAGTAAGCAAGGGCCAACAGCACAATATCAGCCATAATTAAGACAAATAAATTTTTACTTATCAGTATCTTTTTCATCTATTTTAAAAACTTCCACAGATCGTGATGCTGTTAATCTGTGCCAGGGCGACCTTCCAAGTTCCTCAGTCCCAAAAAAGTTTTACACCTTTACAAGTTTACAACCAAGTATACGTTGACTTTGTAAATAATGACCATTATTATGATTATAAATTTAAGTGCCCACTGCCCCAGGTTACTCTCATAATGAGTTTTCAAATTTCTGACAACAACAATCAAGGAGGCGTTCATGCAGATTGACAGTTACATTGCTGTCACTAAAGCCAAGGCCAAGCTGCTTGACATGATACGGAATATTAACGACAGGGATGACACAATAGCTATTACTAAAAATGGCATACCGAAGGCCGTTATAATGTCCATGGAACAATACGAGGCAATGTGCGAGACCATGGCAATCATGGCAGACGAAGATATGATGAAACAGATGCGGGCTTCAATAAAAGACATGCAAGAAAAAAAAATATTGGTTGACTTAGAGGACATTCTTTAATGTACCGAGTCAAATTAACACCTACCGCTGGCCGAATGTTCAACAGCCTGCACCCAACAGTAAAAAAACAACTTAAATCAATACTCAAAGAACTTTACGAAAACCCGTATCTTGGAA